>NZ_JAOQIO010000103.1:0-273556 GCF_025567575.1 Paenibacillus baimaensis
GAGCAGCAGGAGTGGCACGAGACGGTGCTGCAAGAGCGAGAAGAGCAAAGCGCTGTAGCGATTCGTGAACGCGAAGCGGAGCTGGAGGCACAGAAAGCGCAAGCGCTGCGAGAGCAGCAGGAGCATCACGAAGCGGTGCTGCAAGAGCGAGAAGAGCAAAGCGCTGTAGCGATTCGTGAACGCGAAGCGGAGCTGGAAGCGCACAAAGCACAGGCGCTGAGAGCGCGTGAAGCGGAGCTGGAGGCACAGAAAGCGCAAGCGCTGCGAGAGCAGCAGGAGCATCACGAAGCGGTGCTGCAAGAGCGAGAAGAGCAAAGCGCTGTAGCGATTCGTGAACGTGAGGCGGAACTGGAGGCACAGAAATCTCAAGCGCTGCGTGAGCAGCAGGAGTGGCACGAAACGGTGCTGCAAGAGCGGGAAGAGCAAAGCGCTGTAGCGATTCGTGGGCGTGAAGCGGAACTGGAGGCACAGAAAGCTCAGACGTTGCGTGAGCAGCAGGAGTGGCATGAGACGGTGCTACAAGAGCGGGAAGAGCAAAGCGTTGTAGCGATTCGAGTGCGTGAGGCGGAACTGGAAGCGCAGAAAGCGCAGGCGTTGAGAGATCGTGAGGCCGAGCTGGAAGCGCAGAAAGCGCAGGCACTGAAAGAACGTGAAGCGGAGCTGGAAGCGCAGAAAGAACAGGCACTAAGAGACCGTGAAGCCGAGCTCGAGGCACAGAAAGCGCAAGCGCTGAGAGAGCAGCAGGAGTGGCACGAAGCAGTACTCCAAGAACGTGAAGCAGAGTTGGAAGCGCAGAAAGCACAAGCACTCAGAGAGCGTGAAGTGGAGCTAGAGGAACTTAAAGCACAATCGCTGAGCGAGCAGCAGAAGTACTACATACAAGCGCAGCGTGAGCTGCAAGCCAAATTTGAAGCAGAGCAAAGCCAACTTGAACAGCAACGGTCTCAGCAAATTGCGGAGTATCAGCAGCGAATGGAGCAGCTTCAAATTGAACAGCACAGCTTGAAGAAGCAATTCAACGAGCAGCAGGCTAATCAGCAGCAACTGGAAGAGCGTGCAGGCCAATGGGAGCAGCGGTGTGAAGAATTAACTGAGCAGTTGAATGAACAACGTAAGTCAGCGGCTGAACAGAAAGAAGAACTGGAGCTGCATGAAGAGCTATACAGCGAGCTTGAAGAACAGGTCGCAGCTTTGAAAGAGCGACTCAAGGATGAAAATGTTAGCAGTCGTGAGGCTATGGTGCAATTGGAGGAACGCGGTATTGCTCTTCAAGAACAGCTTCGGGGTAGAGCTGAGGCTGCAGCAGCGCTTGAAGCAGATCTCCAAAAAGGCAGGCAGCAGATGGCTGAGCTTGAAAAACATTATCAACAGCAGCTCGAACAGCAGCAGAAGCTTGAAGAATCATATCTGGAGCAGCAATCGCGTATTGCCGAGTTGGAGCAGCAAAGCCAGCATTGGCAGCACCTTTCAGAGGAATTTTCGGCTCAGACTGAGCAGACTAATCGCCATTTTGCTAGCCAGCAGGAAGAGCTCCGGCTGCAAGTCGAGTTATATAATGAGCTTCAGGAACAATACGACGAGCAATCCAGGGAACAGCTAGCCCTGCAAAATCAATATGACGAGCATAGAGAACGTGCAGAGCTTGTGTTCAGAGAGCTGGAGGAACTGAAGTCGGAATATGAAAAACTGCAGGTCGAATATAATGAATGGATTGAGCTGGTAGAGAAAGAATAAGCGGGGATTAGCTATGAACGGATTGGATTGGGCAGCCGTTGTGCTGATTCTGTCAGGGTTGATATTAGGTTATTACCGAGGTTTTGTTAGCCAATTGGTGTCTATCGTAGGACTTTTTATTGCTTATATGGTTGCATTTACATTTTATAAGGATGTGGCATTATGGCTTGTGGGATGGTTTGCTACACTGAACACCGAGGCCACCACCAAGTATGATTTTTTCATAAAAGGACTGCATTTGGATACATACGTGTCCAATGCAATTGCTTTTGGATTGCTGCTATTTGGTGTAAAAATTGTTTTGAGCATCGTAGGCAAAATTTTGCATTGGATTACATTGACACCAGGGATCAAAACCATCAATCAATTAGCAGGGGCAATACTCGGGCTGGCTGAGGCTGGAATCATTGTCGTGGTTGCCATTCAGGTGATGACGGTGATTCCCAATGATACAACACAGCGTCTGCTCAAAGATTCAACGACTGCCCCTTATTTCTTAAGTGCACTGCCATCCGTCAGTGATAAGCTTCAGGAGTTGTGGAACAGTAAACCCAAATCAACATAGTCACACACAAAGGCCAGCTATTAATCTTTGGTTGACCTTATAAAAGAAAGAGTCTGTCCCTAAGTAGCGTTTGCTACTAATGAGACAGACTCTTTCTTATCTATTGCAAGGTATTATTCTACAATTAACTTGGATTTCATTGTCATATGACCGGAACCGCAAGGAATGCTGCATACGATGTCATAAGTACCGGCTTTGTCTGGTTTGAAAGTTGCTGTTTTTGTAGTTCCATCCAGCTTCACTTTAAAAGCGTCAATAGATACACCGTGCAAGCCTTCTTTGTTTTCCAAAGTGACAGCAACGTCTTGTCCTGCTTTTACTTTGTATTCAGCTTGATCAAATTTAAAGTTGCTTGCTGTTAACTTGACTTGCTGTGCGCCTGAAGCAGCGGGAGCCGAAGCGCTTGGTGTAGAGCCTGTTGTTGCAGCCGGGGTTTTAGCAGCTTCTTTTTGACCGCATGCAGCCAGAGCAAAAATTAAACAAATGGACAATGCCAGTACAGTAATCTTTTTCATAAGAATCCCTCCAAAAAATAGTATAATGTTGTCTTCTGAGCTATCATACCTCATATAGAAAATTATTGCAGTGACGAAACCTTGACAAAGCCTTGTCAGAATCGTGATGATTTTGTATGTATGTTTCAAAATGTGATTCAAATCATAGAAAAGATCAGTCAGGGGCTTTCGCCTTCAAGACTGACCTTTCTATGTGGCTGGTTTCCAAAGTATTATCTACCTTTTTCACGTCCACTGAGACCTTGCTCAAATGGAGTTTTAACAGGAATAAACAAGTCGATAATACCGATAACCAAGGCTGCCAAGATGGCACCGATGATACTTGTTGTAACACCGCTGACGACGAATTGTGCTACCCAGATAATCAGTGCGCTTGTGATAAAACCTACGATCCCGCGGCCAAAGGGAGTGATGGTTTTACCAAATGCACCTTCAATCACCCAAGCAGCAACTGCGATAACCAGCGCTAAGAAAAATGCACTCCAGAAGCCGCCCACTTCAAAAGCCGGAACGATAAAGCTTACCACCATCAGCACCAAAGCAGATACAACGAATCTGACTAGATGTCCAAGCAAATGCATCGATCGTCACCTCCTAAGAGTTTTCGCAGAAAACTGACTACGTAAGCCACACTGAGTTTTCGCAGAAAACTGACTACGTAAGCAATACTGCTGAGTTTTCGCAGACAACTAACTACGTAAGCCACACTGAGTTTTCGAAGAAAACTTGATGCTGACTTCCTGCTCAAGCTTCTCGGTGCAAAACTTATTATTTTCTTTGCACACTCTGTTTATGAGCGGGATTATATGGGCAGCTGAAGGAGAAAGCAGGCAAGATTGGATATAGCTAAAAATTCGCTAATCATAATGGTTTTGGATATACTATAATTAGGAAGTGTATGTAAGGGGAAGGAAAGGCAGGAACACAGATTGAATACCAAAATTTTAAAAACATTGGATTTTTCAGCCATTATACATAAGTGTGCTAACCATGCAGCCACAAGTCTGGGCAAGGCACGATTGGAGGAACTGCTGCCAAGTGGTGACTTCGAAGTGGTCAAGCAGCGTTTGAAGGCAACGGACGAAGCAGTCAATGTGAATCGGCTCAAGGGCAGTGCGCCATTTGGCGGTATTCGCGACATTCATCAATCCGTGCATCGGGCGAGAATTGGTGGTACGCTGAACCCGGCAGAGCTGTTCGATGTGGCCAACACGATCTTTGGAGGGCGGCGCCTGAAGCGTTTTTTGGAGCAGGTACAGGAGGAATATTTGACTCCACTGCTGGTTGCATTAGCTGAAGGAATAGGCGAACTCAAATCAACAGAGGACCGGATCAAGCTCTGTATTGATGATAATGCCCAAGTGATGGATTCGGCGAGTCCAGAGCTTGCTCGTATCCGTCAAGAACTGAGAAGCAGCGAAACCCGTGCCCGTGATCGACTGGAGCAAATGGTTCGTACACCGTCCATCCAAAAAATGCTGCAGGAAAATTTGGTTACGATCCGTAATGATCGTTATGTCATCCCTGTCAAGCAGGAGTATAGAAGTCATTTTGGCGGTATGATTCACGATCAATCGGCGTCTGGAGCCACTTTGTTTATGGAGCCGGAAGCTGTGGTGCAGTTGAATAATCGCGTGCGTGAGCTTAAGCTGAAGGAAACGGCTGAAATTGAAAAGATTTTGCAAATATTGACGGCTCTAGTCGCGGAAGTAGCGGACGAATTGCTGGGCAGTCTGGATGTGCTTGCAGAGCTTGATTTTATTTTTGCCAAAGCAGGTTTGGCCCATGAAATGAAAGCGACACTGCCGATTCTCAATGACCGCGGCTTTATCAAGATCAAGCGTGGGCGTCATCCACTGATTACGGCGGATAAAGTAGTACCTTTGGATATCGAGCTAGGTAATCGCTATACGACCATCATCGTCACAGGGCCGAATACAGGAGGGAAGACCGTATCCCTCAAAACAATCGGACTGCTCTCATTAATGGCCATGTCGGGTCTATTCGTACCTGCGGAGGAAGGCAGCCAGCTATGTGTGTTTGATGCGATTTATGCAGATATCGGTGATGAGCAAAGCATTGAACAGAACCTGAGTACATTCTCCAGTCATATGACCAATATCATCCGTATTTTACGCGACATGACTCCGAAAAGCCTGGTGCTGCTCGATGAGCTGGGAGCTGGGACAGATCCTGCGGAAGGGTCCGCGCTTGCGATTTCACTGCTGGAATATATACATCGGATGGGCTGTCGTATCGTAGCCACAACGCATTATAGTGAATTGAAAGCCTATGCCTTTGATCGTCAGGGCATTATTAACGCGAGTATGGAGTTTGACATTCAGACCCTTAGCCCTACCTATCGACTATTGGTCGGTGTGCCGGGTCGCAGTAACGCATTTGCTATCGCTGAGCGATTGGGATTAGCCAAATCCATTATCGATCACGCCCGAGGGCAGGTGGGCGAAGAAGATCAGCGTGTTGAATCGATGATAGCCACGCTAGAGGAAAATCGGCTGATCACTGAGGCTGAAAAGCAAACCGCCGAGCAGCAGCGCCGCGAGGTTGCCGAGATTCGCGACAAGCTGGCAGCCCAGCAGCAGCGATTTGAAGAGCAGCGTGATAAAATGTTTGAGAAGGCTGAGCGTGAAGCGCAGGATGCAGTAGCCAAGGCCAGACGCGAAGCGGATGAAATCATTACTGAGCTTAGACGCATGCAGCGTGAAGCGGCGTCTGGAGTTAAGGATCATCATCTAAGCGACGCCAAGCGCAAGCTTGATCAAGCCGTTCCCGAGCTCAGGTCCAAGAAAGCGGCAGCACGAAGCGCTGCGAAGAAACCCGATAAGCTGGGAGCTGGCGATGAGGTTATGGTCGTTCATTTGCGCCAGAAGGGACAAATCGTCGAAGTCGTGAACGATCAGGAAGCGACGGTTCAACTGGGCATTATGAAGATGAAGGTGCAGCTTGCTGATCTGGAGCTGGTAAAGTCCGCCTCGAGCGGAGGTTCCGGTTCGCCCAAGCAGCATCAGTTAGCAGCCAGTCTGAAGCGCACGCGCGACGAAAATGTACGGATGGAGCTTGATCTGCGCGGCTCCAATTTGGAGGATGCAATTATTGAGGTTGACCGTTTTCTGGATGAATCCTATTTGGCGAATTTCGGAAATGTCTATATCATTCACGGCAAAGGCACCGGTGTTTTAAGAACTGGGATTTCTGAATTTTTGCGTAAGCATAAGCATGTCAAAAGCTACCGGATCGGAAATTACAACGAGGGCGGTACAGGAGTGACGGTAGCTGAGTTAAAATAGTATAATATTTTTGACAGCAAATGAAACGACTTTCCATTTAATCCGTATGTATAAGAGTGAGCAACAATGAATCTGAGTAACAGCTATACAATTATAAAGAAATGAAACTATGGGAGGAATTTACTAATGGGGATTTTTAAAAGATTTCGTGACATGACAATGGCTTCAATCAATGATTTGTTGGACAAAGCGGAAGACCCGGTTAAAATGCTTACCCAATTTTTGCGCGATATGGAACAGGATATTAATGAGGCCGAGGTTGCTGTAGCCAAGCAGATCGCGGTAGAAAAGAAATTCAAGCAGCAGGTTGAGGAAGCCGAAGAAATGGTAGCCAAACGTGATGCACAGGCAATGAGAGCTCTGGAGCAGGACAATGAGGATTTAGCTCGCCGCGCGCTGCAGGATAAGAAAGAACAGCAAATTCGTTATGACGAAATGAAAAAACAGTTTGACGTGTCTAAAGAAAATGCGGATCGTCTGCGCAGTCAGCTGAGTGAAATGAAAGATGAATTTAATAAAATGAAAAATAAGAAAGACCTGCTCATTGCTCGTGCAGAAGCAGCAAAAGCACAAAAACAAATCAATCAGGCGATGTCAGGTTTTGGTACAGACAATGCTTCCAGAGGTTTTGACCGGATGTCTGAGAAAGTATTGCAGATGGAGGCTGAAGCAGAGGCCAGCAATGAACTTCGCTCCGGTAATCGCAGCCTGGATGATGAACTGAACAAATTGGAAAAAAGCAGTGGTGTTGATGACGATCTCGCAGAATTAAGAGCGAGAATGCAGGCTAAGAAACAATCCTGATCATAGAAACTAAAAAGGAGACTGGGGCGTGTGGCCCCAGTCTCTTCAATGATGGTTAGATACGAGACTCCCTACCTTGCTTAAACCAAAAAGCTGTTCAAGAGGGTGAGGTATTATGTTATGATGAATGAAGAGGTGGATGTTATGTTATCGAATCCGTATATTGAAACGTTGGCTTTTTTTTCTGTGGCGGTTGTCGCCTTAATCGTATTTGTCGCTATATTTGAATTGGTTACCAGATACAACGATTGGGAAGAAATCAAAAAAGGCAATGTCTCTGTAGCGATGGCAACAGGGGGGAAAATATTCGGGATTTGCAATTTATTTCGATTTTCCATTCTCAATAATGACTCGGTGCTTCAATCGTTGATTTGGGCGGGGTACGGCTTTATTCTATTGATGGCTGCATACTTCATTTTTCAATTTTTAACGCCTTATTTTAAGATTGATGAGGAAATCAAGAAGGACAACAAGGCGGTCGGTCTGCTGTCTATGATCATTTCGATTGGAATTTCATATGTGATCGGTGCAAGTGTTTCTTAAGGGTAGGGTAAGGGTTCAGGAGGCTTGACATGAAATATTTATGGGGTACATTGCTTATATTGGCGCTTGTTTTCGTAGGAGCAGGCGTCTATTATTTTATTAATTTTGCTTAACAGCGCTAAGG
This sequence comes from Paenibacillus baimaensis, assembly GCF_025567575.1. Classification (NCBI taxonomy): domain Bacteria; kingdom Bacillati; phylum Bacillota; class Bacilli; order Caryophanales; family Paenibacillaceae; genus Paenibacillus; species Paenibacillus baimaensis. Next base: position 7,594 of record NZ_JAOQIO010000103.1, read on the forward strand.
AAATCGGAGGAATACACGTTGCAAACGCATGATCATATATGTCCGTGGTGCCAAACGGAGATCGTATGGGACCCTGAGATTGGTCCGGAGGAAGCTTGTCCGCACTGCTACAACGATTTGGGCGATTACCGCAGTCTGAAGTTGTCTGCCAGTCAGCCTGGACAAGAATCAGACCTCGAAGAAGACGATGAAGAAGATCACGATGAAGAGCATGATGTAGAAGATGAGGATACGGTAGAGGACACCGATCTGTTGGATGATTATGATGACGAAGAGCCTGAGGGTCCAGATGAATACGAAGAAGGCGTGCAGCGAGTGCTGGATACGCAAATCGAAGTACCTGAATGCTCAAACTGCCATAGCTTTATGCTATTTGCAGGAACTCGCACATTGGAATCAGGTTTCGTACCGGCAGTTCCTGTGGGTCTCAATGAGCCTTTGTTAAAGGCGGTGCACACATCCAAAATGTACGTATGTCCGTCATGCTTTAAAATTGAACATGTGCTGGATGATGAAGACCGTTTAGCGATGATTGAGTTACTAAAGAACAACAAATAAACAAACCGTTTAGCACAAGAGAGACGTCCTGCGCATTGGCTTGCCGCGCAGGACTGTCTTTTTTTTGAGTAAAGACAGCAGGATAGGGAAGAGTAGAAAGGACTTTCTATTCTTATCTTGCAGGTGATGAAACATGCGATCCGGTATTAAACCTTCGTGGGGCTTTACGAGCGATGAACCAACGAACCAATTGGCACCAAATGATGAACAATCGGGTAAATTAGGCAAACAAGTTCGATTGCTGCTGGCTGTTCACGGCTTATTTGCAGCAGGTACTGCGCTGTCAGGAACGTTCGTTAACGTTTATTTATGGAAAGCCAGTCATGATTATACGATAATTGGATGGTATGCCCTGATTAACTACATAGCCATGGCGATCGTATTTTGGGCTGCCGGTGTTTGGGTAAAGGAGCATAATAAAATGAACTGCCTTCGCCTTGGCGTGGCTGTTTCGGCAAGCTTTTATATGCTGGTGCTATGGCTGGGGGATAGGGCAGTCGATTATTATTGGGTGCTGGGAATCATTCTGGGAACCGCCTCTGGCTTATTCTGGCTGGCCTTCAATATCGTCTATTTTGAAGTGACGGATCCTTATAACCGTGACCGTTTTAATGGCTGGACCGGACTACTTGGCTCAGTTGCTGGGATGATCGCTCCGTGGATTGCCGGGTTTATAATCGTGCAAATGAGTCCAAGCAGCGGCTATCGGTTGATTTTTACCATTTCACTCGTTATTTTTTTGATGGGTGTTGTGGTCAGCTTTTTCTTGACTAAAAGAAAATCGGAAGGACATTACGAGTGGCTGTTGCCAGCTCGCTGTCTGTTGAAAAAAGGAACAGTATGGCGCACCGTATCACTTGCTTTAATTGCCCAGGGCATACGCGAAGGCGTATTCGGCTTCTTGATTGCACTTCTAGTTTACTCAAGCACAGGTAGTGAAATGATGCTTGGTAACTTTTCATTGATTACATCGGGAGTCGCCCTGATCAGCTTTATGGTAACGGGTAAGCTGCTTAAACACAAACACAGAGCAGCGGCTATGGGATGGGGAGCTCTGATGATGACCTTGGTCATTGTTCCTATGTTCTGGGGCGTCAACTATACGACACTGCTCATATTTGGCGTAGGAGTCGGCTTGTTTTTTCCGTTGTATTCGATTCCTATGACCTCTTCGGTGTTTGATTTAATCGGTGTTGATCCGGACTGTGTCAAAAAGCGGGAAGAATATATCATTTTCCGTGAGCTGTCATTAAATGTGGGTCGGATCGGTGGATTGGCTGTTTTTATTGGTGTCGTCAGTGTGACGGTCTCTCCGCTCGCGATGAATATTTTGCTGCTCACTATCGGCAGCTCACCGCTTATCGCTTGGCTGATGATGAGAAAAATATATGGATATCGTAAGGTACAACCAGCCGCTGAAGCCATTAAATGAAATTAACAAGTATCGTAAGTATAAATTAGCACTCTTTGTCAGGCAATCGCTTGAAAAGAGTGCTTTTTGCGTTACTCGGGCTAGTTATTCTTTAAACGCGGTAAAGATTATTCGACACTCGTTGAAGATTATCGCGCCGAGTTGCGGGGTGATGTGTAAAGTTCCCTCGCTGAGGATTGTAGACGGATATCTGCTTTTTCGATACGCTCGGAGTACTCGATGAGTGAGGATTGAACAAACAGAGGGAGGACATAACGTGGACTACGAGAGATATGAGGATCGGATCCGACCGGACAACGAGCAGGCAGTATTCCGGGGGAATCGTTACTCACCCTATTGTGACTTAATTTATTACACTTCTTCAAGAAACCCAGCCGTTCGTCTGGCTATGAGAGTGTTAAAGCCAGCCAAGCCTGCGCCCATGCTGGTGACCACCCACGGCTGGCATATGAGTATCCCGGAGTTCGTGTATATGGATGAACCGTATGGTGAAGGGAAATATGTGGTGGTCGAAGTGGATATGCGTGGAAGAGCCTTTTCCACAGGATCGCCGGACTGCAATGGCTGGGAGCTGCTCGATATTATCGATGCGGTCGCTTATGTACGCCAACATTATGAAGCCTGTTTGATAGAGCCGGACGTCGTGTATTTTGAAGCGGGCAGCGGTGGGGGAGGCAATGCTTACGCGCTTATTGGAAAGTTTCCTGATTTTTTTGCTGCAGCAACCGCGATGTGCGGAATAACCGACTATGCGGTCTGGTATGAGCAGGACGAGATCGGCGAGTTTAGGGATGAATTGGATATCTGGATCGGCTGTTCGCCTGATGATGATGCGATGGCTTACCGTTCACGAAGTGGGTTGGAGGTTCTACCCAATTTGCTGACGCCGCTGTTTATCGCTCACGGGCAAACCGATATTCGCGTTCCTGTGGAGCATGCAAGAATGTATAGGGAGCGCGCCCGGATGCTGGGTCTGGAGGAGAAGATCAGCTACCTGGAGCTGGAAGGAGTGGGAACCCGTGAGCATTGGGGTGGAGCGACGCACGAACAGATGCGGGCGATGGCCGAACTGAGCGAACAAAATCGTCAGCGCTTTCATAGTCCGATTACGATTCCTGAGCAAGGTTCGTTCATCGTGGCCGGTTATCTGATGACAAAACGATTCTCAGTCGTGCTGGATTCATTGGATCGAGTAGCAGTGATCGAATATGATCTTCCAGGTAATACGTTTCGCTTGCGCTCGGAGCCCAATTGCGGGTATACGATAACGCGACGTGACTAAAATGCAGCGAACAATAAAGGGAATAGTGGGTATGCGGAAAATCGGATATAACAAGCTGATCAGGGATGCCTTTATATGACTGAATTTTTAACAGAAAGGGGAAATGCTCGCACCATGAATGAGAAACCGATTACTGCCGGTCGTATTTATCCATCCACAGGAAAGTCTGCTACTGGCTCTGACAGATGGAAGCTGGCGCTTCGCGACCGATGGCTTTATGTAATGCTGTTACCCGGGATCCTCTACTTTATTTTATTTAAATATTTGCCGATGTGGGGAGTATTGATCGCCTTCCAGAATTACCAACCGTTCCGAGGCTTCCTGTATAGCGATTGGGTGGGAACGAGACATTTTATACGTTTTTTTAGTGAGCCTGCGTTCTGGATGTTGTTTCGCAATACAGTCATGCTGGCGCTGTACAATCTCATATTTTTTTTCCCGCTGCCCATCGTCATCGCTCTGATGCTTAATGAAATTCGCAAGGAAGTGTTCAAGCGTTTTGTACAGACGATGGTGTATATTCCGCATTTTTTCTCATGGGTAGTCGTAGTTGGTGTTGTCTACATCCTGTTCACCGTAGAAGGGGGAGTTATCAATGAACTGATCATCAGAGCGGGCGGTGAGCCGATCAACTTCCTGATCAGCGGGGAATGGTTCCGTACGATGATTATGGCAGAGGTCATCTGGAAGGAAACCGGTTGGGGGACGATTATTTTTCTTGCCGCCCTGGCAGGGGTCGATCCGCAGCTGTATGAAGCTGCCAAAATGGACGGAGCGGGGCGTGCGCGGCAAATTTGGCATATAACACTGCCTGCGATCCGCAGCACGATTGTTATCCTGTTTATTTTGCGGCTAGGGCATTTCCTTGACACAGGCTTCGAGCAGATCATTCTGATGCTGAACGCGATGAACCGTGAGGTTGGCGAGGTGTTCGATACGTATGTGTATTCGGTTGGTATTAACCAGGCGCAGTTCAGCTACAGTACTGCAGTCGGGCTGTTCAAATCGTTCGTCGGGTTGATCCTGGTACTGTCGGCGAATGCTATTTCCAAGAAATTTGGCGAGGAAGGTATTTATTAAAAGAGATATTCGCTGACTGCGTAAAAAGAAGGAAGGATGTACACGATGAAAGATCGCTCGGTCGGAAGCCGTCTGTTCGATACCGTAAATTATTCGCTTTTATTCGTATTTGCAATGCTGACGGTGTTACCGTTTCTTTATATGATTCTAGGTTCTTTTGCTTCGCCGGAGGAGTTTGCGAAACAAGGTCTTGTATTGATTCCAAGCCAGTTTTCGCTATCGGCGTATGCTTATATATTTTCGGCGGACACGATCATGCGAAGTCTGCTGAATACCGTAATCATCACTTTGGCGGGTACAGCGATCAATATCGTATTTACGGCGCTGATGGCATATCCACTATCGCGAAGGGAACTGCAGGGGCGGAGAACGATTATGCTGATGGTGATTTTCTCCATGCTGTTTAGCGGTGGGATGATCCCGACATTTTTGATCGTCAAGGCGCTTGGCATGACCAATACGCTGTGGTCTTTATTAATTCCAGGAGCGATTAGTGCCTTCAATCTAATTATTCTGAAAAATTTCTTCCAGCAGATGCCGGAAGGCATTGAGGAATCGGCCAAAATCGACGGCTGCAATGATCTTGGCATTCTGGTCCGTATTGTGCTGCCGCTGTCCATGCCTGCTATTGCGACCTTTTCGCTCTTTTATTCGGTGGGGCATTGGAATTCCTTTTTCTCTGCAATCTTGTATATTAATGATACGACCAAGTGGCCGGTACAGGTTATTCTCAGGCAGGTTGTCATTATGGCTGAAGGGGGAATTGGTGATTCCAGTCAAATGAACGAGGCTTTCGCGATTCCGCCGCAGTCGATCAAAATGGCGGTAATTGTTGTCTCGACCCTGCCGATTCTTATCGTATATCCGTTTTTGCAAAAGCATTTCGCCAAAGGCGTGCTGCTCGGTTCGGTGAAAGGCTAACGAGAAGGACTTACAATAAGGACTTACAATAAGGGAGGATTACTTCACGATGAAAACGAACATGATCAAAAACAAGCTTGGCTGTAAACAGGCATTGCTGCTCACACTAACTTGCGTCATCTTATTGTCCGGCTGCGCGAGCAATCCGCAAGTGAAGCCGGAGAAAGCTGATGAGATTCCGAAGCTGACAATGATGAATATGTACTATTCGGCTGAGCCGCCCAAAGCGGATAATGAAGTGATCAGAATCATTGAGGATTATACGGGTAGCAAGCTCGAAATGATGTGGGTGCCCAACTCAGCCTATAACGATAAGGTCAACGCAACGATCGCCGCGGGAGAACTTCCGCAGATTATGATGATCGGCAGCAATAAGAGTCAGGGCATTATCAACGCCGTCCAATCCGGTATGTTCTGGGAGGTCGGGCCTTATTTGAAGGATTATCCGAACCTCGCCAAGCTCAATCCGATGGTGATGAACAATATCGCAGTCGATGGTAAAATCTATGGTATTTACCGCAGTCGTCCGGTTGCGCGTGAAGGCATCATTTTACGAAAGGATTGGTTGGAGGCGGTGGGTTTACCTGAACCGAAAACGATAGACGACGTGTTCAATGTTATCAAGGCATTCGGCAAGAAGGATCCAGACCAGAACGGCAAAGAGGATACGTTCGGCATGTACGAGGGACGCGGAATGAACGGTTTCCAGACCATTCTGGGCTGGTACGGGGGAGCAAACCTATATGCAGTCGAGAATGGCAGGATCATCCCGGATTTTATGACCAAGCCTTATCTAGAAGCGCTTAAGTTTTATAAAAGACTGTACGATGAAAAGCTGATCAATCAAGACTTCGCGGTCGTACCGGGCACCAAAAGGCAGGAGGCGGTCAATCAGGGGAAAACCGGTCTGATTATCTCGACACTTGATGATGTTAACGCGGGTTTTAATGATTTGGCGAAAGCGAATCCGAAAGCTGTTCTGGATGTCGTCAGCCGTATACAAGGACCTCAGGGAGAAAGATTGATGCTGTTTAACGGAGGGTATTTCGGGGCTTATATGTTTCCCAAGACCAGCGTGAAAACGGAGCAGGAGCTCAAGCAGATTCTTGGTGTAATCGATAAGCTAATGGATAAGAAAATTCAAAACCTTTTTGAATGGGGGGTTGAAGGCAAACACTACAAGATCGAGAACGGCAAGCCGGTTAGAACCGACGGTAAAGCTTACGAGAGCGATATTAATGCCGTAAACCAGATCCGGTTGGATGACGGAGGTCTTGCAGATGCAGGTGAGGATGCACCGATCGTCAAGAAGTACAAGCAAATGTTCAAGGATAATGCCGCTATAGCAATTGCCAATCGAGCCGAGCCTTATCAGTCGGCGACACTTGCCGAGAAGGGCTCGGAGATCACCAAAATCATTCAGGATGCCAGGGTTAAATTTATTATGGGCAATATCGATGAAAATGGCTGGAATCAAGCGGTGGAGCAGTGGCGCAAAAGCGGCGGCGATCAAGTGATCGAAGAATACAGCGCGCAGTATAACAAGCAAAAAAAATAGGATAACCTAAGCGGCGCAGCTCCGAATTCAAATGATGCTGGTCTCCTTATGCATGCTGGGTTACACTAGGATTTGCAGAAAATCCGCTTATGCAAGGACACATATGCACAGCGGATTCCTTGTGAAATCCAGCGTAGGATGGAAGGAGTCCCGTTATGAAAATCCGCCAACCCAAATTTCTAGTCAAACTGTTCATATTCAGCGCTCTCTCGGGGACCTTGCCTGTGCTTCTTCTAGGACTGTTTTCTTATAATAAATCGTCTGATATTATCCAGGACAAAGTGGCCAAGGGCAATCAGCTCAACCTGGAGCAGACCCAGCAGCGTGTCGAGCAGATTCTGAAGACGGCGGATAAATCGGTCACACAGTTTATTGCAGCCCCATTGGCCAATTCAGCCATTAATAAGCCATTGACCCCCGAACACTTCGATACGGTCAACGGTCTTCTGCAAGGGCTTCAGCAGCTCCAGAGCTTCGAGCTGGGCATTCATGATATTATGCTGGTCAGCCTGAATCGGGGGTGGGCGCTGAACAATAGCACGGAAGTGTTGTCGTTGGAAGGGTTGCCTCAGAAGGAACTGCTGAGAAGCTATGCGCAAAATATCCGTACTAGCTTCTGGAAGCAAACCGCCGGAGGACTGCTGATCCACCTGGTCAAGAAGCTGCCACTGCATACGCTGAATCCGTCAGGACTGATTGTGGTGGAATTCAATGGTAAGGAGTTGAGCAAGCTGCTGGCAAGCAATCAGGAGCTGGGTGAAGCTATGATTCTGGATGAAGATTATAACGTGTTAGCCCACACTGATCCGTCCAAAATCGGCAGCAGCATGCGCAGTATGGAGGAGCTTCAGCCGATTCAGGCACCCAAGGCATCGCCTGTTGGATTGTATTACAGCTCTGCGGGTACATCCGATGTAGGAATTACGTACAGGAGGTCTTCCTATAACGGCTGGATGTATGTATCTGTTTCAGCTGTAAATGTGATTACGCGCGATTCCAAGGCAATCGCATGGTACACTTTTACCGCTTGCCTGCTCATTTTAATGGTTACGCTGATTTTGTCCTGGCTGGCTTCCAAGAAAATGTACAATCCGATTGGCCGCCTGGTGCGATCACTACAGGCCGAGCCGGAGCTTCCGAAGCAGGTGGAAACCGACGAAATTCAATTTATCGGAAGTCATGTTCAGGGGATTTTGCATGACAAGCAGCGCTTGAGCGGTATCATTGAGGGACAGCGTCAGCAGTTGGAGGAGTTTTTTATGATAAAGCTGCTGCAGGGAGAGGTGCGTACCCGCGATATTTGCGAAAAGCTGGAAGGGTTTGGTTATGACAAAGCGTGGGAACGTATCTGCGTCGCAGCGATTCAGATCGATACGATTGAAGGTACGCGATTTGAGGAAATCGACGAGGACTTGCTGCTATTCGCGATTAATAATATAGTGACGGAAATTATTCCCCAGCCGCTTCGCCTGCCCCCGATGGTCATTGGCCGCACACAGGTAACCCTGCTCGGCTGCCCGGCTCAAACCGATGCGGCGGCGTTCAGGAAAACAGTTGATGAGCTGGCGGCTGAGATCGGACAGATGGTGGAGCGTTTTCTGGAAATTAAGGTCAGTCTGGGGATTAGTCGATTTTACAGCTCTATGATAAACGCCCACAACGCTTATCTGGATGCTACGGAAGCTTTGAAATATACGATCCGTACGGGTCATCGCTCTGTCATTTATATTGAGGATGTGGAACCGGAAGGGACCATTCTGTCGCTCATACCCGACAAGTTGGAGCAAGAGCTGCTGGATGCGGTGAAGTTGGCCGATTTTGAGCGTGCGGACGCGCTGCTGGCCGAATTTCTGCATAGTATTTTTCAGGAAAAGCTCAGCCACCGCGAATATTTCGTGCCGTTGACGGGGTTACTGCTCGACTTGATGAGAATGGCGCAAAGCTCTGGCGAGTCGATCGAGGTCATGTACGGCGGAGAAAAATCGCTGATTGATCAGCTATATAAGCTAAAGTCTGTTTTGGAGATCGAGCAGTGGTTTCGTCAGTCGTTAATGAACCCGCTAATGCAGCGGCTGGAAGGCAAGCGCAAGCACCAATATGCGCGGATATCGGATCAAATGCTAGCTATTATTCATCAGGAGGCCGAGACTGATTTGAATCTGGAGATATGTGCATCCAGGCTCGGCTATCATCCGGATTATATCCGAGGTGTATTCCGTAAAGAAACGGGTGTTAATTTCAGCGATTATTTGTCCAATTACAGATTGCAAAAAGCGAGAGTACTGCTGGTGGAGACAGGCTTAAAAATCTCCGAAATCGCAGAACGGTTGCAGTATAACAACTCACAAAATTTTATTCGTTACTTTCGCAAACAGGAAGGGATGACACCAGGTCAATTTCGTGAAAAGCATATCAAAGGAGAGTGAATATTATGGGAAAGCCAGATGTCTTATCATATAGGAGGACGCACAGGAAACTGCGCGGTGCCGTTTCACGTATGGCGCTGACGGCACTTCTGGGGTCTTGGATAACGGGGGCAGTCTTTCCAGAAGGGTTGTACGCTCAAGAGACTGAGACGACTCACGAAATCAAAGCTCAGGAAGTGAAGGCGGAACAAATCCGCGAGGTAAAGTCGGTTCAAATGGCCAGTAATCCGGCTGTCATCCGCGAGGGTGCGGCATACTTGCTGAACTTTGAAGCAGGAACGCTGCAAAATGGGATTTATAATGACGGCAGCAGCAATGCTTTGAGATTCTCTGGCAATACCGAAAATGTGACGCTTAACAGCGGTCAACTGTCTGTTGGACCAGTAACCGCTTCCACGGTAGGTGCATTCGATTATGGTTTTACGGCTAATCCGACAAGAAAGTTTGAGAATTTCGAAGTATCCTTTGATTTGACCGTGACCCAACGTGAAGCGAGTAAGCAGATGGGCATTCAGTTCCAGAAAAATGCCTGGAACGATGGCTGGGACGCCCAGTTGAAGGCGCACGTTACGTATGACGGAAAGCTGAACCTTTTTGAAGGCCCGGCTTCGATTGCTAATACGGACGGTGGCAAATACCGCGGTATTAAGGAATACGGGGTTCCAGGTCTGAACCGTGACGTCCTGCCCTGGGAGACGTTCCGAATCAAGCTCGTCGCTGATGGACAAAGAGTCCGGATCTATCTCAATGGAGCTTCAAATCCCGTGGTCGATGTCCAGCGAACGGCCGAAGTCAATCCGGGCTTTGTCGGAGTCTTCGCTAACGCGGGAACCGGCTTTAAGATGGATAATCTGCTGTTCAATTCATTGAAGCCCGCAGCAGAACGGGACGATTTCGGATTAACGGGAGATACCGACGGATTTTACGTGTATGTTCCTACAATTATTGAAAGCGTTTACAAATATAATATCAGGTATCAGAATGTGACGGATGGGACCTACGGGCAGCTCCATCCATATACGGGTCTGGCGGATAAATATGTTCATATCAGCGGTTTAACGGCAGGCAAGGATTACCGCGTCGAGTTGTATCCGGTATATACAAGCGACAGGACGCATGTCGATACCGAAATGACGATGTTCAAAAGCAAAACAGTTCATGTCGGGCAGCCGCTTCAAGCCCAGCTAACGCTTACGGAGGGAGGATCGTTTTATACGGCAGCGAAAACCGTAGACCTGTCCGTTATAGGGGCAGACCGCATCCGCTATACGCTGGACGGGAGTGAGCCCGGGCTATCGCACGGAACGGAAATATCCGGCGATTTTATATTCGGCGACTCGATTACGATTCAGCAGTCGGCGACTCTGAAAGCGGCGGCCATTCTGAACGGAAGTGTCGTATCGCGCAGCGAAGCTGTGTACACGGCGGGAGTAAGCCCGGTAACATTGACTGCTTCACGTGTATTTCGTGCCAGCCAGTCCGTGACGATGGGCTCCATTTATGCGGATGCGCTGGTTTATACAACCGATGGCTCGGACCCGGTGTATCAGGCCTCCTCGAATACAGCTGCCAACGGAACGATGGTGAATGGTGCGACGGCTTCATTAAGTGTAACGCAATCGACCTATCTTAAGGCGCTTGCTGTCAGAAGCGGTGTGGCGGGCGCGATAGCCTCTGCCCGATACACCAGAGTTGCGCTCAACAGTAGCCTGATTACCTCATGGGATTTCACCCATGACGGCCTGCTGCACGCTGAGGAGCAGGATGAGCTGTACGGTAAAACTTCGGCCCCTTGGTCGAATCTGCTTGGCTGGGATGTTAATGCGGATAAAGGCGTTTGGGCCAATCATATTGTGACGGCCAACGTTTACAGGGATTTAGAAGGCGTCCATATGTTCACGACTCCCGAGCCGATCCAGGCTGCAACCTCCAATCCGAATGTGTATTTGGATACGTATGATGCCGGACTGCAGCCGATTCCTTCCGAATATCGTTATGTCAGCATCTGGATGAAGGTCAATCATACGGCTAATGCGGCGATATATTACGCTACGGATACCGAGGCCGACACGAATCAGCTGAGCGAGGTACGAAAGGTAGCTTTCCGCAATACGGCCAATGAAACGCCTGAATTTCAGCATTATATTGTGGATATGGGCAGCAGCCCGGGGTGGACCGGCAATATTACCAAGCTGAGAATCGATCCGATGGCAACCTATCCTTCGATGAAGGATGGCATTGAAATGGCGATCCGGGAAATATCACTACTGCGCAAGCAGGATCTTCCTGCCGAGGTGCGACTGACGAAATTTGAGACTTCCGACAAGGAGATTGTTAGACCTGGAGATACGTTCGAGATTCGTGCCGAACTGGAAAATATCGGCCACGATACGGGAACGCTTGCTCTTGAATTACAGGTACCTGATTTTATCGAGCTTACGCCTGTCAGCAGTACATTAAGTGGGGCTATGTCAACCGGTCAAAAAGCGGTAGTTACTTATCATGCGCTAGTTAGGGGGACAGGAGCAGGAGGTATCTCCTTGAGCATAAACAGTGGCGGTATTCCGGCTGTACATGGTCTGTCGCGTATCTTTAGCGTACATGCTTCGCTGCCGGCAAGCGGCCAGCCGGATGATGTGATCATCGGCACAGCCGGTATACGGATCGTATTCCCCGCCCCTGCTCATACTGGTCTGCCCGGTTATGGATTCGGCTGGCTTGAAGCGGACAAAGCTGGCAGTTGGCAGAGGATTGCGGTAATGCCTTCATTGGGAAGTGTCCAGCAGATCGTCTACGGGAAAACGATCCAGATAAAGGAGCTTTATGCCAATGCTCCTGCGCTTGCTACCCCTTCGTCCTTTATGATCGGCTATCAGGACCCGGATGGAGGGGAGTGGACTGGCAGTGTTACGGTTGCTGACAACGTCTACGGCAATCTTGAAATGACACATGCTCTTAGTGCGGACAGGAGGCGCAGCATAGCGGCAATCGCTGGACCTACGCTGCTGGCGGGAGAAGCGGGTATACCTTCTTTGGACCCGCAGCAGAAGGTCATTACCGCCAATTCAAACCCCGCTAATGGTTATATCGATGAGGCACTGTTTCCCGGTCTGGAATGGCTTGACGCGAAACCGCTTAATAACCGATCCTCAGATACGGATGCGGTCATCCAGAATCCGGATGGTTATAGGTACGTACCTCACCCGAGAAAAATTACGGTTCCGCTTATGGCAATGCGCAAAGGAGATACTTTGTTCGGCATGATGTGGGATGCCCGCAAGCCATGGAGCGGCAATCACGATCAGCCCTCCGCTTTCTTCGGTCTCCCGAATCGCCTGGAGCGTGGCGAGGGAACTGTATCTGCCAAGATGAGCCTATTCATTCCCTCCGTGCTGGATGGTGTTAATGAAAATGCTACTTTTGCAACGGGAGTCCCGTCTTTCTTTGCGAATATTTCGGCCAACTCAAATAACGAGAATCCGGTTAGACAGGCCTATGAGCTGCAGTCGGGCGAGGAGATTGAATTGAACTCGCGTATTTTTGTGCGGCAGGGAACGGAACTTTCTCTGTTGATCGATGCGTGGGTTCAGGAATACGGTTTGCCTCAGCCGCTTGAATACGCTCATGGTACGATTGAGCAGGAAAGCGAGGCGATTCTGACCAGCTTTGAAAATCTCTGGCTTCCCGAGCAGGGAAAATGGATGAACCGCATCGGGCCGTCGGCTTCACCGATCATCACCTCCGCTTTTGTGATGCCCTACGCGCTTCTTGGCCCTCACGGAAGCAGGAGTTTTCAAACGTTGGCCGAACAGCGTATTCAAACTGCAAAGCAGGGAATCGGTACGAACTATTCGACTTATGGATATATACTGCCTTTTTATATGGATGGAATTGCCGCTCAAACCATGGAGGCCTTGCAACAGACGAATGTGGATTCTCTGACGGCTATCGCCAAGCGTGTCAACCCGCTAAGTGTAACGGCAGGGGTATATTGGGATTATCAGACCTTTATTGCCCGCAAAGGTTTTCCGACAAGTCCCTACATGGGTCAGTTAACCGATGTGACCGCAGGATCTAATGTGGAGATTCTGTACAAAATGCTGCGGCATGCCCGACTGACCGGAAATACCTCTGCCAGAACGTACGGGCTCGCTGGAATTGATTATATCAACGCGAATTATAAGATGCCGCGCGGCTCGCAATCATGGGAGCTACGTAATATGATACCGGAGTTGGAAACCGCTTCTATGGCCGTGCGGGCCAATGTTGAAGCTTATGCCATAACAGGAAGCACCGGATACTTGGTGCAGGCGAAGCTGTGGGCTAGCAGAGGCATGCCATTCGTATATTTGTGGGATGATGGCAGCTACGGAATCGACAAATCCAATGGCCGCGGGGACTTCTTCGGCAGTCATACCTTTATGCGTTATGGTGCGATTGCCGCTTTCGGGCAATCCATTTACCGGACGGATGGCAAGCCGCTTCCGGGTACGTGGTTTGGACGCCCTGTCCAGTGGTCCGGACATGATTATGGCATTGCTCTTATGGAGCTTGCGTCCGCACTTCAGCGGGAATCCTTATGGGAGCAGCACTTGCTCGCAGGAGGAACAGATTATCTGACGATCGCAAAAGGCTTGTCCGTCAGCGGTTCTCGTCAGACGACATCAGCGGACAACCGTTATCCAACTCACCTGTATGATGCGGCCAGTTTGATCAAATGGGAGACTTCGGACTATCTGCTGCCCAATTATCAAGGCGCAGAGCTGCTCGGAGATCTACTGGGTTCGCTAGCCAATCCGATTACGAAGAAGGTGGAGATTGGTACGAAAGAGGTCCGGATCAGCGCTCCAGCTGAATTCGAGGTAGTCAGTGCACAGTCTACGCATATCAAGCTGCTTGCAAGCTTTAACGGACCAGGCGAATATACGGTTCTCCTGCAGGGTGTGAGCGGGATGAGTAATGTAATAATAGGCAGCCTTGATAATCAGGCAATAAAGATTTCTCACCAGATTCGTCCGACTAGCGGGTTAGCCGAAGTCCATTTGAAGGTAACGGGTGAGGGTACTGTAGAAACGGAGGTCGAGTTCACCGATGTTGTTCTGCAATAACGAGTAACAAAAAAATAAGCTGCGTCCGTGTTTACTGAGGATGCGGCTTATTTTTCAATGTGTAGGGAATATTAACAAATCATGCAGCCGTCAGATCATAGGAGATTCCATGCCCATCTGGGACCATTCTTCGCTAGTAGGCCCGAATACACCGGAACACGAAGTCCGGCCTGGCGGGTTAACACGGTCATTTGACCCCGATGATGAACCTCTTGACCAATTAAATCTGCAGCGCTTGCCCGTGGGTCCACAATTCGCCGTACATATTCACTTTTGTGAGTAAGGTAGCTTGATAATAAGTGGCCGTTCCTTCTGCGAGATAAGGATTCAAATGATTTGCATCTTGACAAAATAATTGTCAGCTATAAAATTAGGTCGGTGGAGTTACATAGCTATGGGGAGCAGGGAGCGTAAGCTATCTTGCAGGAAGGGGTACTACAATGACATCAAGCCGAATGGTAAATAACGTTACAGAGCTTATTGGGGATACGCCGGCTGTACGAATTCGCAGACTCGTGGGTGAACACGATGCAGAGGTTTATGTAAAGCTTGAATACATGAATCCGAGTGGGAGTGTAAAGGATCGGGCAGCTTATAATCTGATTCTGCAGGCAGAGTTGGACGGCTCGCTAAAACCGGGAGCTACGATTATTGAACCGACAAGCGGCAATACCGGTATTGGACTGGCGATGAACGCAGCGGCCAAGGGCTATAAGGCCATTTTAATTATGCCTGATAATATGACTAAGGAACGAATTAATATATTAAAGGCCTACGGTGCGCAGGTGGTCTTAACACCAGCAGCAGAAAGAATGCCGGGCGCCATCCGTAAGGCATTAGAGTTAAGGGATCAAATTAAGGACAGCTTCATTCCGCAGCAATTTGAAAATAAGGCAAATCCTGATATACATCGGACTACAACGGCTGTGGAAATATTAGAGCAAATGGAAGGCAGGCTGGACGCCTTCGTTGCTACCTCAGGGACTGGAGGTACCATTACCGGAACGGGTGAGGTGCTGCGCGAGAAGCTCCCAGCCATCCAAATATACGTAGTCGAACCGAAGGGCTCCCCTGTATTGTCAGGTGGAGAGCCAGGTCCACATAAGCTGGTGGGGACAAGTCCCGGCTTCATTCCAGCAATCTTAAATACGGACGTTTATGATGAGATCGTTCAGGTATCCGATGAAGATGCACTGAATACAACCCGCCAGTTAGCCATTCAGGAGGGAATCCTTGTTGGTCCTTCTGCAGGTGCCTCGGTTTGGACCGCTCTCCAGGTGGCCAAAAAGCTCGGTAAGGGCAAACGGATATTGTGTATTGCACCGGATACGGGAGAACGGTACCTGAGTATGGATATATTTTAAGACAGCTCCTTTCTGAGTAAGAGTTACAGAGTTGATGAAGCACCTCGGAAGAGGTGTTTTTATTTTTTTATATTTGCATAAAAATTCATTTAAATGTATAATTATAATATAAGAATAACAGAAAGGCGGCGTTAGAAAAGTGGCCAATCAAGGGATACAAATCAAATTGGATAATGAGTGCCCGCTGCAAAGTGATTATCAGGATCTGCTTGCTTCGATATTGGAAGAAGACCATGACGCCAATGTCTTACAATATGAAACCTTTTGCCAAAGCTTTAACATTATTGCAGCCTACGATCAAGGCAAACTGGTCGGGCTTGGCAGAGCTGTTGAGCAAACTGACGGCAGTAAGTCAGGGAGTCCAGCCTGTGAACTTACCGTTCTGCAGCAGTACCGTAACCGGGAAGTCGACAGCTATATGCGTAAGCTGCTATCCGTTCGCTAAGTAAGTAAACACTATTCCTCCTGCATCGTTTGCTTTCATAGGTGGACGATCTCCACGAAGCCTCATGTGCGGCAGCCTTTGGGGCTTTTTGCTATGAGCCAAGCCCGGTTAATTTTGTTTTGCAAAAAAGTTGCTGTTGGGTGTAAAATGAAGGAATAAGTTTTTTTAAGCTTACGAAGTGAGTTTTTTCTGAAAACTAGGTTTATGCTTGCGAAGTCAGTTTTGCTTCGCAAAACTAAGTGGAAGCTTACGAAGTAAGTTTTCTTGTGAAAACTATTAGGAGGGTCACCGACAATGGAGCAATTTAAAATTCGCATTATCGAACTGTTGAAGGAAGACGCGAGAAGGTCATCTGCCTTAATAGCGACTATGCTCGGAGCCTCGGAGGCGGAAGTTTCCGTAGCCATTCGTGAGCTGGAGGAAGCGAATGTCATCGTGAAGTACGCGACAGTCGTGAATTGGTCCAAGGTAGATGACGATAAAGTAACAGCTTTAATTGAAGTGCAAATTACTCCGGAACGTGGCCGCGGCTTTGATGCGATTGCGGAACGTATTTATTTATATCCAGAAGTGAAGTCCGTTTATTTGATGTCTGGCGCCTATGATCTGCTTGTTGAAATTGAAGGTAAGACGCTGAAGGAAGTGGCATCATTCGTTTCCAATAAGCTCTCGCCGATTGATCGTGTATTATCAACCAAAACCCATTTTATATTAAAAAAATACAAACAGGACGGCATCATCTTCGAAGATAAGGAAGAGGACCCCCGCCTGCTAATCTCCCCGTGAAGGACGATGAGCTATGATTAAGAATAATGAAATACCTTCAACTTCCGTAAAATCCATGTCAGGGTATTTGGCTCCATTGGTGCGGGATATTCCGCCTTCTGGTATCCGGAAGTTTTTTGATTTGGTTAGCGCTAGCAAAGATATTATTTCACTGGGTGTCGGCGAGCCCGATTTTAGTACACCGTGGCATATAAGAGAAGCTGCTGTGTATTCTCTGGAGCGGGGAAATACGAAGTATACGCCGAACGCTGGTTTATATGAATTAAGAGAAGCTATCTCCGAGTATTTATACGATTCCTTTCAGGTACCCTATGAGCCAAGCGACGAGGTGCTGGTGACGGTTGGTGGCAGTGAGGCTATCGACTTAGCGCTTCGGGCTTTGGTTGTTCCAGGTGATGAAATCCTGATTGCCGAGCCGAGCTATATTTCCTATTCACCGATCGTACGGATCAGCGGAGGCGTCCCGATAGGTATTGAAACCTTTGCCAAAGATGATTTTAAATTAAAGCCGGAAGCGGTAAAAGCTCGCATTACGCCCAAAACCAAAATTTTGATTGTTAGCTATCCCAGCAACCCGACTGGCGGCATCATGAGCTATGAGGATTGGGTGCCGATTGCCAAAATCGCTGAAGAGCATGACTTGATCGTCATATCCGACGAAATTTATGCTGAGCTGACCTTCGAACAAAATCACGTGAGCTTTGCCTCCCTGCCAGGGATGCGGGACCGGACGATTCTGGTTAGCGGATTTTCAAAAGCTTTTGCCATGACGGGCTGGCGTATGGGCTATGCTTGTGGCCATTCCGATATCATCAAGGCTATGCTTAAGATCCATCAGTATACCGTCATGTGCGCTCCAGCAATGGGCCAGGTAGCTGCACTTGAAGCACTGCGCAATGGTATGGAAGAAAAGGATCGGATGGTAGAATCGTATAATCAAAGACGGCGTTTGGTCGTTCATAGCTTTCGGGAAATCGGGGTGCAGTGTCATGAGCCTCAAGGTGCATTTTATGCCTTTCCTTCCATCAGTTCTACAGGCCTAAGTTCGGACGAATTTGCCCAAAGATTGCTGCATGAGGCCAAGGTTGCGGTAGTTCCCGGTGACGTATTCGGGCTGGGTGGAGAAGGCTTTATACGTTGTTCCTATGCCTATTCGGTAAATCAACTGATCGAAGCTATTGATCGTATAGGTAATTTTGTTAGAAAATTATAGTTTCGTCAAAAAATGACAAAATAAGCCCGTTTCCTTCCATCTCAAAAGCTGTTATCTTTATAGTATAGTAGTTTTTGAGAGATGCTAAGGAGGGAGGAATTGACGTGGCTTTTCCAGAGTATCAGCTTGGGCAATATTTCCACATCGGTTGGATACGGGAAAAAGATCAGCGACCAAAGTGGTTATTAAAGACCAAGAAGCATGGCTCTGATTTATTGACGTTAGAAGAAGAAATTAGCAGCTTACGTCAACAGTTGGAGATCCTGGTTATTCTAAGGAAAAGCATGTCATCTCCTGAGGTTGTTGCTTTCAGTACGATTCTTGACGAAAAAATTAATCAGTATATGAACCAGAACAAAAAGGACCGATAGCATTCGGTTCTTTTTATCTTGTAATAGAAAGGAATTGATGAAATGGACAAACTGAAATTATTTATGAAGGCATCCAGATTCCAAGTCATTCCTGTTATGATGATTCCGATTATTCTAGGTGCTTTAGGGGCATATGCGTGGAAGGGTATATTTCATCCGCTGCTTTTTGTTATAACCTTAATTGGCGCCGGAGCTGCCCATCTATTTTCCAATATGATTAACGATTTATGGGACTATCGGAACGGTGTCGATGTTGCTGCAGCAATAAACTCGGGTACGATCTCCACAAATTCGGGATTTTTGGCAAATGGCACGTTATCGGAGAAAACCTTTGCTTTCTTAACCTGGTCCTTATTCTCTGTTGCCCTGATATGCGGTTTGGTGCTTGGGTTGTATGCAGGCTGGTGGGTATTGATCTTCGGCGGTCTGGGAGGCTTGATTGCTTATTTCTATGTGGCACCACCGCTCAAGTTTGGCTATAGAGGTAAAGGCTACAGTGAACTGGCTATTTTGTTGTCCTTCGGGATTTTACCGATTATGGGCAGCTACTTTGTTCAGACGATGGAGCTTGATTATCGCGCACTGCTATTATCGCTGCCGATCGGCCTGTTAACCACATTGATTTTGTTTAATCATCATTTTTTGCATTGGCAATCGGATAAACAAGCGGGTAAACATACTTTAGTCGTGGTATGGGGTGAACAAAGAGCTATTCAGTTTTCACGTTTCCTGCTATTTCTGGCATTCCTTTCGTTATTGGTGTGTGTCATTTTCAACGTGCTGCCTTATTATTCATTGATTGCTTTGGTTACTGTTATTCCTATATACAAGGTATATGGTATGCTGAAGTCAGAGAATCCTTCGGTCGCTTACCTGCCCTTGATGGGAGCTTCACTACGTGTTACAGTCCGCTGTGGGTCGATCATGATTCTGACGCTGCTGGCACATGGGATTTTTCAGTAAATTCAACCAGAGAAAGAGGCGGCTTGGATGAGCAGAGAGCACATATTAGGAGATTTTCATAACATTTTGTCTGGCAAGGATGTCTGGAAAATTGGCGGATTTCCGCTGCAGGACGGTTCCTTCTGGAATTATCGGGAGCCAAACGCTGTAGTTATCGTTCGTAATGGAATTTTATATGTACGAGCACCGCTCAGCCGCAAGCATGATCATGTGCAGTTCCTGGACAATGCGAAGCATATGTATTATTCAGTGGATGCTGTTCAGGTGCCGGAAGCAGGCGAGGTCAGCTTTGAGCTGCAAATCCGTTCGAGAACAACGGGGACAGCGGCCCACGATTTGTATGATGGTTTTGTTTCACTGAATTTGCTGGATTTTACTACAGGCGCAGCGCTTGATTTTTTTGTGGGAAATGATACTTATGCTAGCGTCTATGGAATTCTTCCTTTTCCTGGCGTCGAGGTTCCTGAGTCGGACAAAACCAGATTCTTTTGTATTTTCAAGGAAGAGACGGATTTTCAGCCGCGAGAGTTCAATACGTATCGAATTACGTATCATCGTGGAAATGACGAGGTTATTTTTGCGGTTAATGGTGTCGAAGTTCGGCGAGAACGGCAGGTGCCAATCAAGTTGAATCAATTCACGGTTGCGCTTGGAATTATGACGGAAAAGGATTTGACCCCTGAGGGCAGCGTATCGGTCCATGGCCAGACGGTTATTGCCGAGTGGACGCCAATTAAAGTGACGTATCAGGATTAAAGGCTGCTGCTTTCCTGAAGTTGCCGAAGTATTGTAATGATGTGTTTGTGTATGAGGTTGGATTCGAGATAACCCTTTGAGCCTGAACGGCTTGGAGGGTGTTTGTCATACGCATTAGTTTTTGTGGAATGATGGCTTTTGTGATAAGATGTGAGGTGAGATTTCAGTACGGACGGCTGGTTGGTTGGTCTGGGAGGAGAGACAGATGAAGGCGAAATTTGCATGTTTAGGGTTGATTTTATTGCTGATTTTGACAGGCTGTGGGGGGCCGAAGGCGGATGTGCCGATATTTATGATGTCGAGCAGTGGCATCCCAAGTGAAGTGGGCGATAAGCTGGAGGCTAGTCTGGTAGAAAAGCTTGGACAAGCACCAACGGTTAAAATACAAACAACGCCTATTTTTTCCATGGAAAAGCTGATCGTTGAAATTGCCGCTGGCGATAACGGAATCATTGTCGTACCTAAGGAGCAGTTCAAGGCGCTCGGTCAGCAGGGCGGTTATGTCAGTCTGGATGCGGTAGCCAAAGCCGAGGATTTCCCTGATGGTGTGATGGAGATCCCCGTGGATGGAAAATCCGGAGGCGTCGAGAAGCATCTCTATGGTATACCTCTGGAACAAACGAAGTGGTTGACAGATTTAAAGCTCAATGGTAAAGATCTGATTGCGTTTGTACCGGCTAATGCGAAGAAGCAGGATTTGGTCATGCAGGTTTTAAAAGTAATTGCCCAAAAATAACAACTTAATAAAGTTTGAACAGGTGCCTGTAAGCTGTCGCTTATCGGGTTAAAAGGGAAGCTGGTGCAAATCCGGCGCGGTCCCGCCACTGTAAAGGAGAAATCGTCAATCGGTTACAAACTCTCAAGTCAGGAAACCTGCCTGTTCACTGCAAAGACTGTCCCTTTCGAGGAAAAAGGAGCGTCGCGTTTGAATGATCGCAGGCTCTTCGAGCTTGGTGTAATCGTTTATTTAGCGCATGCCCCTCTTGTTTCTTTGTGAAAAGAAGCGAGAGGTTTTTCTTTTGTTGGGGGAAGCGAGGAAGGAGCTTTAAGATGAAGCTAGGGAATATAAGCAAGATGCAGCGCTACGGTTCGAAGCTGGTTGTGCTGATTGGTATGATTGTGCTGCTGATCATAGCAGGCTGCGGGAACTTAAGCGTATCACCAGGCAAGGGAGAGCTTGTTGAACCACCGAAGACGGGTACTGGCCAGGGTTTGCCTAATGGGGAGACAGCAGCAGCCCCAGCTGCTAAAGCGACAGTCTATCCGCTCAAAGTGAAGGACGCGACAGGGAAGGAATTTATTTTTGACAAAGCGCCTGCCAGACTGGTATCGATTTCTCCAAGTGAGACGGAGACGCTGTTCGCGCTCGGCTTGGGTGAGCAGGTTTATGGAGTATCGGATTTTTGCGATTATCCGGCAGAGGCTTTGAAGAAGCCGAAGATGGGCAGCATCGTCAAGCCTAATGAGGAAGCGCTGCTGGCATCGAATGCGGATCTGATTGTTACAGGCGTGTCGATGAAAATACCAGCCGTGGAGCAGCTGCGTTCGCTGAAATTGAATGTGTTCAAGGTAGATCCGAAAACTGTCGACGATGTGTTGAATAATACGCTGGTGTTCGGTCAAATTTTCAATAAGCAGGAACAGGCGGAGAAGCTGGTTGCCGAGATGAAGGCAGATCGCCAAAAGGTGACGGATGCCGTCAAGAACCTGCAACCGGAGCAGAAAAAACGCGTATTGCTTGAATTCTCACCAGGCTGGACAGTTGGTAAAGGCGAATTCATGGACGAGCTGATTACGTTATCCGGGGGTATCAATATTTATGGAGAAATGGCCGGCTATTCGCAGCTGAATGAAGAAAAGGTGATCGCCGCCAATCCGCAGATTATTTTGTACCCGAGCAATTTGATCGACGACAAATCCAAAAAAACTTTAGATCAAATTATTAAAGAACGCAGCGGCTGGGAAAAAATCGATGCCGTGAAAAACAATCGGATCGTGGGTGTCGACAAAGACTGGATCAGTCGTCCGGGGCCACGGATCACACAAGGTCTTGTTGATATTGCCAAGGGCATATACCCGGAATTGGTGAAATAAATGAAGCAAAAGCTGTTGATTTGGGGAGGGGCAGGCATGCTGCTCCTTCTTCTTGCCATTACGCTATCCTTATCGATTGGGACGGTCCAGCTCCCTCTACTGCAGGTTTGGGGGATCGTGGCTCACCAGCTTCCATGGATAGGCGACCATATATCGGTGAATTGGGAAGCTTCCTCTGAGCAGATCGTTTGGCGGGTACGGTTTCCGAGGGTGGTGCTTGGTGTATTGGTAGGTGCTTCGCTTGGAGTTGCTGGTGCGGCTTTCCAAGGGGTGCTGCGCAACCCACTGGCTGATCCATATACGTTAGGTGTTTCCTCGGGGGCCGCTGTGGGTGCTTCCTTCCTGATCTTATTCGGACTTCAGTTTTCTTTATTGGGCATTTGGACGATACCAGCCGTAGCATTCGGCACAGGCATGGCGTCGCTCTTGACGGTACTGCTGCTAGCCCGTATGGACGGGAAGCTGCAGATCGAAACTGTTATTTTATCCGGTGTTGTGATGCAAGCGTTTTTGGGTGCTTTTGTAGCCTTGATGGTGTCGATGTCGAAGCAGGTTGTCAACGAGATCGTGTTCTGGCTGATGGGCAGCTTGACACTGCGGGGTTGGTCCTATTCTTTGATTTTACTGCCGTATTTGGTGCTTGGTGCTTTGCTGCTGCTGTTGTTTGGACGCGCGATGAATCTACTCTCCCTGGGAGAAGCCCAAGCCGCGCATATGGGGGTTAACGTCGAACGCACCAAGCTGACGGTATTGATCGCAGCTACCTTGGTAACCGCAGCTGCTGTATCTGTATCGGGCGTCGTTGCGTTTGTTGGATTGATTGTCCCCCATTTGCTGCGTCTGTTGGTTGGACCGGATTATCGGCTGCTGCTGCCGCTATCATTGATTGGAGGCGCCCTCTATGTGCTGAGTGCCGATACGCTGGGCAGGATGCTGCTAAGTCCCACGGAAATTCCACTTGGCGTGGTGACCGCATTTCTCGGTGCGCCGTTTTTTGTTTATTTGCTGCGCAAAAGCAGGCGACGAGCGCGATAGAAAAATATGGTGTAGAAGGCCAGTGAGATGGGGTGAATTCAATGCCTGAAATTGGCGAAATGGCGATCATTCAAGTGGATAATGTCAGTAAAGCATATAGAACGCAAACTGTGTTGGAGCAGGTCAGCTTCACCGTAAAGCCTGGAGAATGCTTCGGTATTATCGGCCCGAATGGCAGCGGTAAATCATCGCTGTTAAAGCTGTTATCCGGTATAGACAAGCCAGATACTGGTCGTGTACTGCTGGAAGGCCGAATAGCTCATTCGTATCCTCGAAAGCAGTTGGCGCAATGGATGGCTGTGCTGGAGCAGGACTCGCTGCCTCCGCTTGGTTTCACGGTGCGGGAGATGGTTGCCATGGGCCGCTATCCCTTTCAGAATTGGTTGGGTGATGAATCGGCTGCAGATGTTGAACCACTGATTGAACATATCCTGCAGCGGCTGCAGCTTGAAGTGCTGGCAGATCGTACAGTGGACCGATTAAGTGGAGGGGAACGGCAGCGTGTTGCGCTTGGCAAGCTGATGGCGCAGCAGCCACGTTTGCTGTTGTTGGATGAGCCAACGACTTATCTGGATATTGGCTATCAGCTGCAGATGATGGAGTGGATTCGCGACTGGCAGCAGAAAGAGCCGCTAACTGTTATTGCTGTACTCCATGATTTGAATCTGGCAGCACAATATTGCGACAGGCTGCTGCTCATGGAGGCTGGCAGGATCGTAACCATCGGTCGGCCCAGGGAAGTCATACATAGCGAGCTATTGGAGCCGGTGTACCATACCCGTCCTATTGTGCTGGAGCACCCGGTATATGAGGTTCCACAAATTTTGCTTCATGCAGACAGAAAAAATAGCCGTATAAAAGGGGAAGATTGAGGATGCCTACATCGCTGGAAACGATGATTTCAGCTATTCAACCGATAAATTTGGATGCTGTTCAAGCTGCTTCGGATCATTTGGATCAGTTAACGAAACCGCCGGGAAGTCTCGGCAAGCTTGAGGAGATAGCCAAGCAGCTGGCAGGTATTACAGGGATAACGGTTCCAAAGATCGGTAAAAAGGCAGTCATTGTCATGGCAGCCGACCATGGCGTGTGTGAGGAGGGAATTAGCGCATTTCCATCCGAGGTTACTCAGCAAATGGTACTGAATTTCTGCAGCGGTGGGGCTGCTGTGAATGTATTGGCTCGTCATGCCAATGCCGATGTGGTCTGTGTTGATATCGGAGTGAATGCTCCATTGGAGCATCCTTTGCTGTATTCACGCAAGGTGCGCTTTGGAACTGCCAATATGGCCAAAGGGCCTGCGATGACAGAGCAGGAAGCGCACCAAGCAATCCAGGTCGGTATTCAACTGGTTGAAGAGCTGGCAGCACAGGGATATACGTTGTTTGCAACTGGCGAGATGGGTATCGGTAACACGACTGCAAGCTCTGCAATATTAGCTGTATTAACGGAGGAAGAGATTAAGCACACGGTAGGACGCGGGACGGGTATCGACGATGAGCGATTGCAGCATAAGCAAGCTGTTATTGCGCGCGCCATCGAGCTCAATCAGCCGGATAAGGATAATGCTCTGGACGTTCTTGCCAAGCTGGGAGGGCTGGAAATCGCAGGGCTAACCGGGGTAATTCTTGGTGCGGCATTGCATCGTTGTCCGATTGTGATAGATGGTTTTATTTCCTCAGCTGCGGCACTTGTAGCAAGTCGAATTGCGCCGCTAAGCGTTTCTTATATGATTGCTTCCCATCAGTCGCAGGAGAAAGGGCATGAACGCTTGCTGAAAGCCATCGGATTGTCTCCAATGCTGCATATGGATATGAGGCTTGGTGAAGGTACAGGAGCTGTGCTGGCATTCCCGATTATAGAAGCAGCACTCAAGATTATGATGGAAATGGCTACATTCGCAAGTGCTGGTGTTTCACAAACGGATAATCAAACAGACTCTTAACAACTGGAGGGGCTTCCATGCTCGTATTGGTGACAGGTGGCGCGCGCAGCGGCAAAAGCTCTTTTGCCGAGGCCTATACCGCTAAGCTTGGTGACCGGGGACTATACATCGCTACAGCACAAGCTTATGACGATGAAATGAAGGAGAGAATTGGGCTGCACCGTCAGCAGCGAGAAGAAACGGGTTTTGAATGGACGACTTTAGAAGAACCTCTGCTTCTGACAGAAGCCTTGCAGTCATTCAAGAACAAGAATGTAAAAAAGGAAACCGATGAAGCTGTTATTTTGGTTGACTGCCTGACCTTATGGCTAAGTAACTGGCTGTTGAAGGTCGAGCATATGCCAGATATGGAGCAGCTTTTGCGAGCAAAGCTGGATGAATTGGTTGCTGTTTGTCAATCCGTTGCCAGCCAAGGAAAACATTTGATTCTTGTTACGAATGAAGTGGGCTATGGTCTCGTTCCAGAGTACAAGCTGGGTAGGCAATTCCGGGACCTGTCCGGTACGATG
Source organism: Paenibacillus baimaensis (assembly GCF_025567575.1). Taxonomy (NCBI): domain Bacteria; kingdom Bacillati; phylum Bacillota; class Bacilli; order Caryophanales; family Paenibacillaceae; genus Paenibacillus; species Paenibacillus baimaensis. Next base: position 33,440 of record NZ_JAOQIO010000103.1, read on the forward strand.
AACCGATTGTTGGCCAACGAGGCAGATCAGGTGTTTCTGGTTACGTCCGGGATTCCGGTGGAGCTGACAAGCTTACGCTACAACTTGTAGCATCAAACAGGAGATGGCAGGTGGACATAGGTGTTGTTGTATTCTTGGCAGGAAACGGCGATCATGCTATTGGCTGCCATTATGATTGATTGGTTGATTGGAGATCCACGTTGGCCAACACATCCTGTGATTCGCATAGGACAGTGGATCAGCTGGCTGGAATCGAAGCTGCATCGGGAGAATGCCACGGCTGTATCCAGGCAGGCACAACGGCTGAAGGGGATTGTACTGCTGGTCTCGACGCTTATGTTTACATTTCTCGTGATGTATATGCTGCTGCTTGTGGCACGTTGGATTCATCCATGGCTCGGTTACGCGGTGAATGTCTGGTTCATTTCGACAACGATTGCAATTAAAGGTCTCAAAGATGCGGCTATGCAGGTGTATCGTCCTCTCCAGCTTGATCAGATGGAGGAAGCAAGAAAGTACGTCGGTTATATCGTTGGTAGAAATACCTCTGAGCTGGACGAACCTGAGATTACGAGAGCAACGGTTGAGACTGTAGCGGAAAATATCGTTGATGCTGTTGTTTCCCCGTTGTTTTTTGCCCTACTGGGCGGTGCGCCTTTGGCGATGCTGTATCGTGCCGCAAACACGCTAGATTCGATGGTTGGTTATCGAAACGATAAATATCTGTATTTCGGCTGGGCATCGGCGAGATGGGATGATGTGATGAACTGGCTGCCTGCTCGTGTCACCGGCTGCTTGCTGGTAATGGCCGCAGCTGTCCAAAGAGGCTGCTCCGCTGTTAGGGCAGCCCGATCGATCGTACATTTTGCGAGACTGCATCCAAGTCCCAACAGCGGAATTCCTGAATCGGCAGTGGCGGGTGCACTCGGTATCGAGCTTGGAGGCGTGAACGTCTATCATGGGAGGACAAGTGAGCGGGCTCGGATGGGCTGGCCGCTGCGTGAACGAGGTCGATCCGATATTATTCATACAATCCAATTGTTATATGTAGTTAGTTATTTGATTGCGGGAGGGTTGATATGCGCACTATGCTGGGCTTGGTGGTAAAGGTGCTGGCGGCCTGTGCAGCAGCCTTTCAATTTTTGACTAGACTCCCGGTTCCGATTCAGCTGCAATATGACAATGCTTTATTTCGCAGAAGTGTGATCTTTTATCCGCTTGTAGGTGCGGTTCTTGGACTGCTGCTCAGTTTGGCGGGATTGCTGCTGCAAGGTTATGGACTGCCTGACGGATGGTTATCGGGCGGTATTGGGTCCAGCGGTGTTGTTGCCGCACTCCTGCTCGTATTATGGGTGGCCATGACAGGAGCCCTTCATTTGGATGGGCTGATGGATACTGCAGATGGCATCTTCAGCCATCGTTCACGCGAGCAGATGCTGGAAATTATGAAGGACAGTCGAGTCGGCGCCATGGGCGTGGTTGGCTGTATGCTGCTGCTGCTCTGCAAGTGGACGCTGCTTCAGCAGTGGCTGACGCTTCCCGTTGGAACCTTTGCTTATTTGCTGCCACTCTCCGCTCTTTGGAGCCGCTGGTATATGGTGGTGGCGATTGCTTGTTGGCCATACGCAAGGAATGAGGAAACGAAACAGGGATTGGGTTCTTTTTTTCGCGGAATTGGTTGGAAGCACTTATCGATACATACGGCTTTGGCTATAGCTTTGTCCCTTCTGCTCGCTGGCTGGCATGAAGGTGAATGGATCTCTAGTCAGGCGCTTATGGCAACGGGTGTGGCGCTGCTGAGCACACTGCTGATCGGTGTAGGCACGAGTATGTACTTAAACCGTAAGCTTGGTGGGCTGACTGGAGATACCTATGGTGCAATGAATGAAATTGTGGAAACAGCACTGCTGCTGATCATCTATCTGGTTGTTCGTTAACAGAAGCATGCTCAGGCTAAAAGGAAAGAATGTCCGTTAATGCGAAAGTAAACCGATTGTATGTATCAGGATTGGGAGGATGGCATCATGTTAGAAAAGTATGGTCATGGTGGCGATTTATGGACGGCAGCAGAAACTTTCAGCAAAACCAAGGATCAATTTCTTGATTACAGCTCGAATATGAACCCGTTGGGTCCACCTGCTGTCGTGGAGCAGATTCTGCGGGATCATTGGCGCGATATGGCTGCATACCCTGATCCGGCTGTAAGGGAACTGCGCGGCAAGCTGGCCGAGAGATATAAGATACCCGTCGAGTCGATCCTTGTAGGTAATGGGGCGGCCGAGCTGATTGATCTGGCTGTAAGAGTGCTTCAGCCTGCCGTGATGGCAGTAGCAAGACCTTCATTCTCGGAGTATGAGGAAGCTGTGGAAAAGATCGGCGGCCGCATTTTGAATGTACCTCTGCATGCACATAACGATTTTGAGCTGCAGCTGTCCGATGCAGAGTATGCGCGTGCCGCTTCGGATTTGTTGTTTCTGGGGTCTCCTAATAATCCGACAGGAAGGCTGTTATCTGATCAGGTGAGAGCATGCTTAGCGAAGCCCGGTAAGCCGGTCATTCTCGACGAGGCATTTATCGATTTTTGCCCTGAGGAAGAGCAATTGACCATGATACGAATTGCAGCACAATCCAGTCATCTGATGGTCATCCGCTCGATGACGAAGTTTTATTCCATCCCAGGATTGCGGCTCGGCTTTATTGTGGCGCAACCGGAGCAAATTCGCCGGCTGCAGCGGCTGCAGGTGCAGTGGAGTGTCAACATGCTCGCTCAGCTTGTTGGCATCGGTGTGATGAAGGATCACGATTATGAACAAAGCACGCATAGCTGGTTAGCCAAAGAACGTCCATGGATGGTCGGTCAGCTGCAGCAGCTGGGTCTCCAGGTAACGCGGAGCGATACGAATTATATTTTATTTTCGCTGAGTGATCTTGGGTTGAAGGCGAAGGAACTGCAGCAGGAAATGGGACAGCGCGGCATATTAATAAGGGATGCATCCCGGTTCAACGGGTTGGATAAGACTTATGTGCGTGTCGCTATTCGTTTGCGAGAGCACAATGAGCGATTGATCGCAGCGCTGCGGGATTCACTTGAAGCGTTGGCAGCACAGCAGTCGATAATGGAACGTAATTGGATAAAGTCCGATGCTGTTGACCAAGGTGATATCGTGCATACGCCAAGCAATGAAGCAAAAGCACATATCTTGAAAATGCCAAGAGAAGCAGCCGGACTTCCGCTGAAGCTGCAGCAGGCACCGACGCTGATGGTTCAAGGGACTTCCTCAGATGCGGGTAAAAGTCTGATTACGACCGCCTTTTGCCGTATTTTTCTGCAGGACGGTTACCTGGTTGCTCCATTTAAATCGCAAAACATGTCGCTCAATTCATATGTCACATTGGATGGCAAGGAAATTGGACGCGCACAGGGGATGCAAGCGGATGCCTGCCGGATTGCGGCAACAACCGATATGAACCCGATTTTGCTCAAACCGAAAAAAGATATGGTCGCTCAGGTCGTAGTTCACGGCAAACCTTACCGTGACTTTGATGCACGAACGTATCGGGAAAAGTATTTGCCGGAAGCGGAGCTGATCGTCAAGGATTCCTTGCAGCGGCTGCGTGAGACTTATGATGTTGTTGTGATTGAAGGAGCCGGAAGTCCTGCTGAGGTTAATCTCAAGGACCGTGATATCGTCAACATGCGGCTGGCTGGCTGGGCAGATGCTCCTGTTGTGCTGGTTGCGGATATAGACAGGGGTGGAGTCTTTGCATCACTGCTCGGTACGATGGAGATATTTACACCTGAGGAACGAGATCGTGTGAAAGGCTTTATTATCAATAAGTTCCGCGGTGATGTAACGCTGTTGAAGCCAGGCCTGGATTGGCTGGAGGCGCGCACAGGCAAGCCGGTGCTTGGCGTAATTCCCTTTTTGCCGGATCTTGAGCTGGAGGATGAGGATTCTGCATCCCTGGATCGGAAGCTGTCTGCCGGAGGGCTGCAAAGCCACTCTAAAGAAACCGATGGTTATGCAGATGGTACAGAGCATCCGAAGCTTGATATTGCGGTCATCAGGCTTCCACGCTTGTCCAACTTTACAGATGTGGACCCGCTTCTCTATGAGCAGGATGTGCAGGTGCGTTATATTAGCTCACCACAGGAGCTTGGAGCTGCGGATGCGATAATGATTCCAGGCAGCAAAAACACGGTCGATGACCTGCTTTTTTTAAGAGAGACCGGATTAGAAAAAGCACTGCTTGAGCACGCGCGGCAAGGCGGGCATATCGTCGGCATATGCGCAGGGTATCAAATGCTGGGTGAACGGCTGCTCGATCCGCTGCATTCCGAGTCTGACCGTCCCGAGACCGAGGGCATGGGTCTACTGCCGCTCGAGACGACTTTTGCAGCAGACAAACGTACAGTCCGTACCTCTGGCACGACCCGCCTGTTTGCTGCTGAGGACGAGGTGCTTACGATAAGCGGCTATGAAATTCATATGGGACAGACACGTTTCTTGCGACCGGTCGTGCATCCTTTTCAACTTCAAGAAGAGCAGGGGGAACTGGCACCGCATCCGGATGGAGCGATTACGGACAACGGCAAAGTATGGGGGACATATGTACATGGGATTCTGCATAATGATGCATTTCGCAGAGCCTGGCTGAATGAGCTGCGAAGCAGTAAGGGCTGGGAGCCCAAAGGAATTGAGCTTGCTTTTCAAGCACGCAGGGAAACGGCGTTCGATCGGCTGGCCGATCATGTCAGAAGTCATTTGGATATGGCACGTTTATATGAGATGATAGGCGTAGATACGCAAGGCTAATTACATGCACTTATACAAGTTATAGAACTTGTTTCAAAAGAAGAAGATATTGATCTTATTCATAGAGGAGGCTGAACGATGAAAATTTATACACGAACTGGTGATGCCGGGCAGACCGGAGTTATTGGGGGCAGAGTGGATAAGGATGATGTGCGTGTGGAAGCGTACGGAACTGTGGATGAATTAAAATGCTTTGTCGGGCAAGCGATGGGTTTTCTGGACAAGGACAAATTTGAGGATTTGCTCAATGATTTGCTGGAAATACAGCATGAGCTGTTTGATTGCGGCTCGGATCTGGCACTGCTCAAGCAGGAGCTTCGCCCTTACAAGGTAACCGCTGAAATGGTAGACCGGCTGGAAGCATGGATTGATAAGTACGACGCGGAAACACCGGATATTACGAAGTTTATTTTACCAGGGGGTAGTCTTGCTTCTTCGACGCTGCATGTATGCCGGACCGTGTGCCGCCGGGCTGAGCGCCGTGTCGTGACACTGGCTCGCACACAACCGATCAATGAGCAGGTGCGCCGTTATTTGAACCGCTTATCCGATTTCTTTTTTACCGTTGCCCGTTTGGCCAACAGCCGCATCGATGTGAAAGATATTGAATATGCGCGCAGCGCTAACGTGTTTCGACGCAAATGAGCAGCTATTACGAGCCTTTAACGTACACGGTTTCAGTGGAAGAAGACGGCTTTTATCTGAAAACGATTTTGCAAAATCGAATGTATGTGTCCCGCAAGCTGTTGTCCCGATTGAAGCTTACCGAGCAGGGGATTTTACTTAATGGGCAGCGTGAATACATCAGCGTCCGCGTTCATACCGGAGATGTGATTGAGGTCCGCATGGAACAGGAGGAGTCCGAGGACATCCTGCCGCAGGAGCTGCCGCTTGATATACTTTTTGAGGATGAGCATCTATTGATCGTCAACAAAGCGGCTGGGATGATCGTGCATCCAACTCATGGTCATTATGTCAACACGCTGGCCAACGGGGTTGTCCATTATTGGCAGCAGCAGGGTAAGAGCTACCGCTTTCGCCCGATTCATCGCTTGGATCAGGAGACGTCCGGTACACTGGCTATAGCCAAAAACCCGTTTGTGCAGCAGCAGGTGTCGGAGCAAATGAAAGCCAATCTGGTGAAAAAGGAATACGTAGCGCTGCTGTACGGCGTTATGGAGCAGGATGAGGGTACCGTGAACGCGCCTATTGACCGAGACCCTGAGCAGCCTCATATTCGAATCGTGACGGAGTCCGGTTATCCAGCGGTAACGCATTATAAAGTGGAGCAGCGCTTCGAGGAAGTGACACTGGTGCGTCTATGGCTGGAAACCGGACGTACCCATCAAATCCGCGTGCATATGCAGCATCTTGGACATCCGCTGGTTGGCGATAAGCTCTATAAAAGGCAGCAGGCAGAGCTGAACGAACAGACAGCTGCGGACTTGGTTGAAACCGATCTAAAGGATTCTTTGACAGGGGCAGCACTCGATGAACCTTCAATATCGGATAAACATGCAATGCTTGTCCTGGAACGGCATGCCTTACATGCCATTAAGCTTGGATTTAACCACCCTGCTACCAAGCAGTGGATTGAGTTTCATGCCCCATTGCCCTTTGATATCGAGAGCTATATGGCACAGCTGCAAGGTTAACTGACCTTGGGTGAGTTACTTGAAGCTTTAGTATAAACTTTCAACTCCTCGATAATAGTCGCGCTGAGGCCACTGTTTTTTTCGAAAAGCACACCGTAGCTATGGTAGCTTAGAGAAGATTGCTGCCATCTCAAATAACCGACGACGGAGATATCCTTATCGGTAAAGTTAAACCCGATCTGTATTTTAATGCGATTGGCTTTGCAATTCAGATTTAGCTTACTTTCGATTCTGCAGCCATTTCTGCTTAAATCTATCAGCTTGGCATATACGATTTTGCTCGTTAGGACAGAACCATTAATCTCCGTAATTTCAAATGAACAGTCTACAGGTTTAGTGAAAATATAACGGAAGGGTTCTTTTCTCCGACTTGTAAACATGAATAGACCTCCAATATGTATCAAATTCTATATACTATTCTATACAAATTGTATCATCGGGGCTGTCCAATATCCATGAGAGGTTATGTAGGGTCGTGTCGAAAGCAATGAGAGCTATTGAAGGGTTTTGTCGCATGCAGGGAGGGATGACAGGTGAACTCTTATAAGAGCCTGTTATACGCAGGATTGACAGCAATAGGAATTATCATGATTACGTATTACGTAGGTTGTTTATTAGGGCTATGGCGCTGTTAAAAGTAAATTAGACCTACAGTGGTTTAAGCTGTAAGTCCAATTCGCTATATATAAAGATAAGGGATGTTTATAATATAACGGATAGATATGAATCTTATATGAGAAAGTGATTAAATTTACATTAATTTTTATATGATAGATGAATCCTGTATAATAAACACTAGTAGATGGAAGGATGATCAGCTTGACTGCTCCCAAAAAAGTTCTTATATATCATTATCCTAAGTGTGGCACTTGCCGGAATGCGTTGAAATCCTTACAGCAAAAAGGTGTGGAGGTTGAGAAAATCGATTTGTTCGAAACCCCACCTGAGCGAGAGCAGCTGAAAAAGATGATTGAACAAAGCGGCCTTGAGATTAAAAAGTGGTTTAATACCTCTGGCGAGGTTTATAAAGAGCAAGGTCTCAAGGATAAGCTGTCGCAAATGACAGATGAGCAAAAAATTGACCTGCTGGCTTCCAATGGACGTTTGATCAAGCGGCCTATCGCCACCGATGGCACCCATGTAACCGTCGGTTATAAAGAAGAGCAATATGAACAGGAATGGGGCAAATAACAGTGCCACCAGAGTAAGTAATAGAGGAGCGTGACCGTTGTTGCAGCGTAAGAAAAAAAATAAGAAAAATCCCTTCTGGTTGCTCGGATCAGGGTTGGTTTTTATATTGGCGCAAGGCAAATGGTTAATTGGATTATTAAAGGTCGGTAAGTTCGGCGGCGCATTTTTATCCATGCTGATTTCCATTGGTGCTTATGCATTGCTGTTTCCCTGGAGCTTTGCTATCGGATTCGTACTCTTGATTTTTGTGCATGAAATGGGGCACGTGATTGCTGCGAAGCAAAAAGGTTTACCCGTTTCGGCGCCTATGTTCATTCCGTTCCTGGGGGCCATGATCAGCATGAAGCGCCACCCGAGGGATGCGGTTACGGAAGCGTATGTGGGGATTGGTGGACCCGTACTGGGTACAGTGGGGGCATTGGTCGTGTTTGGCCTGGGCTATTATTTAAATAGTCCATTCCTGTATAGCCTGGCGCAGGCTGGCTTTCTGATCAATTTGTTTAATTTAATCCCGATTCATCCGCTGGATGGAGGAAGAATTGTAACAGCTGTCTCCAGATGGCTGTGGCTGGTTGGTTTGATCGGGGGGCTTGTGCTGATCATTTACAACTTTAATATTATTTTGTTAATTATTTGGGCGCTGTTCGCTTACGATTTGTATAACAAATATGTCAAGCATCGGAAAACAGGCAGTGAACCTCGAGCTATTGCAGCGAGCTTTTTGATTCCGGCAGAGCCGTTGATTGAGCAGGGCTACCTGATTCCAGGTGAGGAGCATAAGCGCGAGCTGCCATTCCTGACCTACTCGGATCTGGAAGGACAGCAATTTGTAGAGGTCAACTGGGAAGGCTTGAATTTTCACGGAACTATTGCGCTCGGAAGACAAGCTTTGATCCGCCGCACACACGTAGTTCGATTGGAACGATTGAAGAAAGAGGATGGTCTCTATTTGATGGTTCATATTCAGGTAGATTACGAGCCATTTGAAAATGATAAATATTATGAAGTGCCAACAGCATCCCGTTGGAAATTTGGAATCGCCTATCTGGCGCTTGCCGGATTTTTATATGGCATGATGACGTTCGTGCAAAAGCTGAGTCACGCTTCATCAGGGTTGTAAGGTTATAAGAGTTACTTAAGCTTATGGGAGGCATATATGAAACGATTTCAATCACAGCGGTTATCCTTATTGGGTTCCGCTATTTTTTCTGAAATGGCACAGTGGAAGGAAGAGGTTATTGCAAGTGGCCTTGATGTGATTGACCTGGGTATCGGCAGTCCGGACCAGCCGCCTTCAGAGCGGGTCATGCAAGCAATGGAGCAGGCTGTACGCAAGCCTGAGAATTATGGATACCCTACCTCTGAGGGAAGCTTGGCTTTTCGCGAGACGGTAGCGCGTTGGTATCAATACCGGTTTGGTGTACAACTGGATGCAGCGACAGACATTATCACATTGATGGGCTCGCAGGATGGTCTGGCACATTTGGCTATGGCGGTTACCGATCCTGGTGATGTGGTTCTGCTCCCGGACCCCGGTTATCCGATCTATGCGGGAAGTCTAGTGCTGGCTGGCGTGACTCCCTTTTTCCTGCCGCTTAGAGAGGATCATGATTATTTGCCTAAGCTTGAGGACATCCCAGAAGAAATAGCTCGTCAAGCCAAATTTATATTGCTTAATTATCCGAGCAATCCTTTATCGGCGGTTGCGCCGCGACATTTTTTTGAACGGCTGGTCGCTTATGCGAAGCAATACGAGCTGTTGATTGTGCATGATCTTGCTTACTCGGAGCTAGCATTTGATGATTTTCAGCCTATTAGCATTTTGGAGATAGAAGGCGCAAAGGATGTTGCTGTCGAGTTTCATTCTTTGTCCAAAAGCTTTAATATGGCTGGCTGCCGAATCGCCTTTATGGTAGGTCAGCCCGATGCCGTCCACGCGCTTCGTCTACTGAAATCCAACATCGATTATGGGGTGTTTAAGGCTGTGCAGGAAGCAGGTATTGCCGCTTTGGAGGAGGATATGGAGCAGGAGCATTCGGTTGCTGCCCTGTATGAGAAACGTCGCGATATCGTGATTGACGGACTTGCTGCTGTTGGCTGGAACATACCAAAGCCCCGAGCAACGATGTTTATCTGGGCGCGTATCCCTGAGGGCTGGACTTCTCGACAAATTTCCCGGGAAATGCTGTATGCGGTTGGTGTTGTGGTCATTCCCGGAGATGCGTTCGGTTCAGAAGGTGAAGGCTATGTTCGTATTGCGCTGGTGCAGGATGAAGACAAGCTGAACGAGGCTGTAAGGCGTATAGGTAAATTTTTACGGGAACGACCTGTGTACAATTTTATTCAATAGATACTTAAAGATGTCATAAAATCATACTTTTAGTTGTCATTAAATTGCAATTCAAACTTCGATCTAAACATGCTACTATGTAACCAAGTCATTATTTTATAGGAGGATACATACGTGTCGAATGTAGTAAAAGTAGGAATAATCGGTTGTGGAGGCATTGCCAACGGTAAGCATCTACCAAGCTTGTCCAAGCTGGGAACAGTTGAACTTGTCGCTTTTTGTGACATTGTTGTGGAGAAAGCCCATGAAGCGGCTAAACAATATGGTGTCGCAGGAGCTAAGGTTTATGAAGACTATACCGAGCTATTAAAAGATGGTTCTATTGATGTCATCCATGTGTGTACACCGAATGATTCGCATGCTGAAATTTCCATCGCAGCCTTGGAGTCAGGCAAGCATGTTATGTGTGAAAAGCCGATGGCTAAGACGGCAGCTGACGCTCGTCGTATGGTGGAGGTTGCCAAACGTACAGGCAAGAAGCTGACAGTTGGGTACAATAATCGTTTCCGTCCGGACAGTCTGTATTTGAAGCAGGTTGCTTCGAATGGTGATTTGGGAGATATTTATTTTGCCAAGGCCCATGCGATTCGTCGTCGCGCTGTACCTACATGGGGTGTGTTTCTTGATGAAGAAAAGCAAGGCGGAGGTCCGCTGATTGATATAGGTACACATGCCCTGGATTTGACGCTTTGGGTGATGGACAATTATGAGCCGAAGGCTGTTCTCGGTACTACTTTTCACAAATTGTCGCAAAAAGAGAACGCTGCCAACGCATGGGGCTCATGGGATCCGAAAAAATTCACGGTTGAAGATTCGGCCTTTGGTATGATTACGATGAAAAATGGTGCTACCATCATTCTCGAATCCAGCTGGGCATTGAATACGCTGGATGTGAAGGAAGCCAAATGTACCTTGAGTGGAACTGAAGGCGGAGCAGATATGGAAGACGGCTTGCGCCTGAATGGCGAAAAGCATAGCCGCCTGTATAAGAATCAAATCGAGCTGGGCACAAAAGGCGTGGATTTCTATGACGGCAAGCAAGAAAGCATGCAGGATACCGAGCTTCGTCTGTGGATTGATGCGGTCATCAATGATACGCAGCCGATTGTAACGCCTGAGCAAGCGTGCGTCGTTTCGGAAATTTTGGAAGCTATTTATGAATCCGCGAAAACTGGCAAAGCCGTTTACTTTGAATAATAAAGCAAGCTAGAGGAGGAAGCAGTCTTGATCAACGTTGCTATATTAAGTTTCTGGCATGTCCATGCCAAAGACTATACACGTGATGCTACCGAGCATCCGGATACGCAGGTTGTCGCATTGTGGGACGAAGATGCTGAACGTGGACGTAAGGAAGCGGCAGAACGCGGCTTCAAATTTTATGAGAATTTGGATGAATTGCTGGCACAGCCGGACATTCAGGGCGTTGTCGTGGTAACGCCTACGAACGTGCATCGCGATGTTATCATTGCGGCAGCCAAAGCAGGCAAACATATTTTCACAGAAAAGGTCGTTGCTACAACGCTTCATGAGTGCAATGAGATTCTCGCGGCTATCGAGGAAACGGATGTCAAGCTGACAGTGTCGCTACCGCGCTTGAACGAGTACTATACACGGGCTGTACAGGATATTTTAAACCAGGGGCTGCTTGGTGATGTGACGTTGGTTCGTACCCGACTTTCTCATAACGGAGCCATACCTTCGGAGCGGGCAGCGAACGGTTGGCTTCCTGAACGCTTCTTTAATCGGGAGCAGTGCGGCGGTGGAGCCATGATCGATTTGGGCTGCCATCCGATGTATTTGGCTCGTTTGTTCCTTGGACTTCCCGAGAGCATCAGCGCCAATTATGGTTATGTGACAGGCAAGGAAGTTGAGGATAATGCGGTTTCTGTACTGCGTTACGCGAATGGTGCTTTAGCCGTCGTTGAAGCGGGCTTCGTTAATGCGTTCTCGCCTTTTGTCATTGAAGTACATGGTACTGAGGGAAGTCTGCTGTATTCTACGCACGATAACAAGCTGCTGGTTCGCAGTACGAAGCAAGGACCGGATGTGAAGGAGTGGCAGGTTCAAACCGAGCTTCCAGAAAGCAGCCCTATAGCATTCGCCCAATGGGTCAGTCATATTCAAAATGGAACAACAGCTGATGAAAATATTCAGCTTGCTCTGGACCTGACACGTTTGATGGAGGCTTCGAATCGATCTTCCCAATCGGGAGCTGCATTCAAGTTGAGTGATTTGGCTTAGTAATCAGACTCATATGCGTGAATGAACCCTTTGTATATTACAAAAAGAAAGGCTTGTGAGTAACTGGTGAATCAGCCAGAGTCGCGCGGCCTTTTCCCATTTATGGTTGCTCAGATGGCAGGAAATGAGGAGGTAAGTAGTTTGGAGATACATGGAAGATCGACCCCCAAGCCATACCCTTACGAGCTTATGCTGGAGCAGGGACATGCACTGGATCGCCTGGATGTAGAGTTCCGCTGGGGCCATTATGGAATTCGTATGCTGAGATTTCATCATACGACCTTTAGTCCAGGCAAAATAGTATCCTTCCATAAGCATTCCGAATTTGAATTCCACTACATTCCCCGGGGCAAAGGCAAGGTCATTCTCGGAGAGGTTCCTTATGCGCTGCAGGAAGGCATGCTCTATCTGACCGGTCCCAATCTGGTGCATTACCAGGAAGCAGATGCTCTTGAAGCGATGGATGAGCTGTGCCTGCATATCGATATTGTCAAGCTGGACCATGATGAAGCTCCAAGAGAAGAAGGCTCTGAAAGTGAACCGTCCTGCGATTGGGGTCGCCGTTCGGAAATTGCCGAAGCCGAAGCTTGCATCCAGCAGCTCAAGCTCCTGCCTGCGAAACCGGTGCTCGATCAATATCGGGCCATGGAATGTTTTCTGAACGCCTATCGCGCGTGGTACGAGAATCAGCCTGGGCTGTTTACCGTAATCAAGCAGTCGATTATTCAGATTCTTTTGCGTACAACGCGCGCTTATGCATCTGGACCACAAACGGATATTCCATCGCGTAATATGAAGCAATACCGCTATAAGCTGGCTGTACAGTTTATCAAGGATAATTACATGGAGCCGCTGACACTGGAGGTTGTAGCGGAACGTGTGCAGATTAGCCCGCGCCAGCTGCAGCGGATTTTTCGTGACCATACCGGAGGAACATTCAGCGAATATATCGAGCACGTACGACTTACACATATTTGCAATGAGCTGAGCCTAAGCGACCAAACCATTGATCAGATTGCATTCCAGAACGGGTTTTCAAGCGCCAATTATTTGCATTATGTGTTCAAAAGAAAGCTGGGATCGACTCCGATGAAGTACAGGGATCAACACCGAAGATTGACAACATAAATGAGAACTATTATCATTTATTCAATGCTTTATTTGAATGGGGTGCTTGATAATGGGGAAGATCGATTTTGATTATTTGGAAAAGCATATGTATTTTGTGAAAACAGAGGTGCCTGAAGCTCTTTTTCGGCTTGAGCTTGCTGATTTACAGGATAAAGGCAATGCCGAGCGGTTAATTGCACAATACGGACCTGTGCTAAAAGCGATGAAGCCAGAGGTTGCGGCCACTTATTTTTCGTTATGGTTCGCCTGGGCATGCGCGGCGCTTCAGTATACGATCTCCCATCATGATGCTGCATATAACATGTCACTGCATAATCTGAGCGGGCAAGTGCATTTGTTCAATAATCGGCCACGCTGGGCATTTCATCTCCATGATTCCGACAGCTTGTCTGTTCCTGGTATGGATAGAAATGATTGGAGGAAGCGGGTGCTGAGCTCCTTTTATACGAATGAAGTAGCTCCGCTGATGGCGTCGATTGCGGCTGCTGTTGGAATTAATGTTGGTCAGCTCTGGGGTCAGCTCGCTACGCGTCTTCATTACGCTTATGATGCCTGGCAGAAAGAGGCCGAAACTGATCAGCTGCGACATACAATCGAGGAGGATTTTACATTTCTCCGATACGGGCTAGCTGCAGAAATATTCGGCAGGAAAAAGAATCCGTTTGACATCCAGTTTCGTCATATTGATAACCCACGGATCCCGGGAGAAACGATGCGGATCAAGGCCTCATGCTGTCTTGCCTATTTAACAGATACAGGCCATGGCTATTGTTATTCCTGTCCGCGTATGGGGGAAGAAGAGCGTATGGAGCAGCGTATGAAGATTGAAGCAACCTTGATGGCGTCTGGCAAATAGTTAGGTTATAAACAGCGAAGCTCTTAGGTTAAATTGTATGGGATTAATGATATAGAATTTGTACAAGTGAATATAAAAAAATCCAGCACAATCGCGATTGAGATATGTTACCATAGAATATGGACACGCTTACGAAATCAGTTTTCTTCGAAAACTCTGAAGTTAATGCTTACGAAGATAGTTTTCTACGAAAACTTTTAGGAGGTTCACAATGAGCAATATTGGAGTATGGGAAAATGCGGAGCCTGGAGTCAAAAGAAAGATTTTTGAGCCGGGCCAAACGATCATGATGATGGAAGTTCATTTCGAGGAAAATGCCGAGGGCTACGAGCACAGCCATCCGCATGAGCAATTTTCTTACTGTATCAAGGGCAAGCTTGAGTTCACTATTGATGGACAAAAGCATGTCATTGGGCAAGGTGAAACGATCTACATCCCGAGCAACGCCAAGCATGGCGCCAAAGCGATTGAGCCGAGTATTCTGCTCGATACGTTCACGCCGGTGCGTGAAGATCTGGTAAAACGCTAAATCATCATAGCAAGATCATAAAAGAGCCCGCGGAGGGCTCTTTTTGCAACGTCTACTTGATTTCTAGAGATCCGTGAAGTTGATTGTGCCTACGACCATCGACAGGAAGTTTGCCAGCTCAGCCGCTTCTTCCTCAGTCAGTTTATATACATGCTCCAGATAGCCTTCTTCATCCAGATCGTCAGGCCCGATGACAGCGGTGCGTCCTGATTGCAGATCGGTAATCAGCTTTTTTCCATAAAAGCGATTCGTTGATGTGATTGCCAGGTCAAAACGGTGCATGGAAAGATCACCAACAAAACAAACAAAGCGTGTACGTGTATCCTCTTGAGAATCGTATAATAAATCAAATTCTGCCATTACTGCGGGTCACTCCGTTCTTGTAACTGCCATTGTACAATCGATTATACATGAAGAAGCAGATACGGGCAAAAGATGATTAAGGGATTTTGGCACATATCGTTTTCATTTGCCTCCAAACATGATAGAATTTATAGAATGCTAAAAAATTCGCACCTGATTATATACTAGGAGGTTTCACATCCAATGTCCAAACCAAAAATGAGAAGCGATATGATTAAAAAAGGCTTCGACCGCGCACCGCACCGCAGCTTATTGCGTGCAGCTGGTGTTAAAGAAGAAGATTTCGATAAGCCGTTTATTGCGGTATGTAATTCCTACATCGATATCGTTCCAGGTCACGTTCATCTTCAGGAATTCGGTAAAATCGTCAAGGAAGCTATCCGTGAGGCGGGCGGTGTTCCTTTTGAATTTAACACCATTGGTGTAGATGACGGGATTGCGATGGGTCATATCGGTATGCGTTATTCTTTGCCAAGCCGTGAAATTATTGCGGATTCCCTTGAAACTGTAGTTGCAGCACACTGGTTTGACGGTATGGTCTGTATTCCGAACTGTGATAAAATTACACCGGGTATGATGATGGGCGCTTTGCGTGTGAATATCCCGACGATTTTCGTCAGCGGTGGCCCGATGAAAGCCGGTAAAGATAAAAACGGTAAATCGATCTCGCTTTCCAATGTATTTGAAGGCGTAGGAGCGCATCAAGCTGGTAAAATTGACGATCAAAGTCTGCTTGAGCTTGAGCAATACGGATGTCCGACCTGCGGTTCATGTTCGGGTATGTTTACTGCTAACTCGATGAACTGTCTGGCTGAAGGCTTGGGTCTGGCCCTGCCAGGTAACGGTACGATTCTGGCAGTTGCTGAAGAGCGCAAAGATTTCGTTAGACAATCCGCGAAGCAGTTGATGGAAATTATTAAATTGGACATTAAGCCTCGTGATATTGTAACCATCGAAGCTATCGATAACGCATTTGCACTCGATATGGCAATGGGCGGTTCGACAAACACTGTACTTCATACATTGGCTTTGGCGCATGAAGCGGGTTTTGAATATCCGATCGAGCGCATCAACGAAGTAGCTAACCGTGTACCGCATTTGGCCAAAATTGCTCCAGCTTCTGATTATCACATCGAAGATGTGCATAACGCAGGTGGTGTGAGTGCAATCATCAACGAGCTGCTCAAGAAACCGGGTGCTCTGAACGGCGACTGTATTACCGTATCAGGTAAAACACTGCGTGAGAATGTAGCTGGCTGTGAAATCATCAACAAGGATGTTATTCATCCATTGGATAATCCTCATTCCGAGCGCGGCGGCTTGGCAGTGCTGTTCGGTAATTTGGCTCCAGATGGCGGAATTATTAAAGTTGGTGCGGTTGATAAAGAAGTGGGCGGCAAGCATGTGGGTCCTGCTATTTGCTTCGATTCCCAGGAAGAAGCTTTGTCTGGTATCGCTAACGGAAAAGTCAAAGAAGGCCACGTAGTAGTCATTCGTTATGAAGGCCCTAAGGGTGGTCCGGGAATGCCGGAAATGCTGGCACCTACTTCACAAATTGTTGGAATGGGTCTTGGAGCAAAGGTTGGTTTGATCACGGATGGTCGTTTCTCAGGAGCTTCCCGCGGGATCAGCATTGGTCATATTTCGCCGGAAGCGGCTGAAGGTGGTCCGATTGCTTTCGTTGAAGACGGAGACATCATCGAGCTGGATTTGATCGAACGCCGTATTGAGTTGAAAATTTCCGATGAGGAAATGCATCGTCGCAAGTCCAACTGGAAAGGCTTTGAGCTGAAAGTGAAAACAGGCTACTTGGCCCGTTATTCGAAGCTGGTTACTTCCGCAAGTACTGGCGGCGTCATGAAGATTTAATTTGATAGCACTCGTATATATAGCATCATAGCAAACATCTGAAAACGGCAGCAGAGAATGTCCATGACACTCTCTCTGTCGTTTTTGTTTTTCGGATCATCTGAATCTATTGGAATCAAGACTCGATTTGCCCGTCATCTTCCACATCATGTGTAGGATGATCACCAGGATAATCGCGGGACAGACCTGCGTGCAGCTCGCGATTTTCATAGGTGAAACGGTTCGGCGGGCGTTGGTCTCTGCGCCATGGACTGCTTTTGCCGAGAGATTCTGTTAGATGTGTTGATCCATAGGGTCCTTCCGGGAATTCCTCGGCGGTGAGATCGTTTCTTTGGGATTCGACAGTTTTGAAATCCGTATATCGATTCCGATCCTCCTCAATAAAACCCTCTTGATTCGTTTCTATACCCATCATGGTTCCCCCCAATTGTCCAAAGTATCGTTTTAGGATGACCACCTCTGTATAAAAAAATTCTTGAGTTACAAATACAATTTATGTCATGATAGTACAACGACTTACATAAAGAGGTGAGGGTGATTTGTTAAAAGGGAGATTTTTTCGCAACAGCCTCATATTGATTTTATTAATTTCTAGTATTCCAGGTGTTATTGTGGGTTTTATTATTTATTGGATGGGCGGGGACCGTCTGGAGAATGAAATGCTGCAGCTGCATAAGAGTCAAATATTACAAAGAGCGGCTAATGTCGATGACCAGTTCTCCTATCTGGAAAATTCGCTTGCCCACTGGGCATTTGATCCCAAATTTAATAGCAGCCTGAAGGATGTTAATTTTTATACGGAGTTTGAAATTGCCCGTGATGTGACGAAGACACTGGGTGTTATGCAGGGCTCAAGTCCGCTTGCTAAGCAGGTGGAGCTATTCCTCAATGGCGTGCAGCCGATTCGCTTTTATCCCGAGTATGATGTGATACAGAACAGAACGTTCATGGATAGTTATATCGAAATGCTTTCTCAAGGAAAACTGGTTTTTTGGTCCGACCTCCCAGCCGATCCGGGTAAAGCGGATGCAACCGATTTGACGTTAGTTCATAAATTGCCAGGTATTAATTTTGAACCTTTTGGCGCCCTGCTGGTTCGTGTGGACAAAGAGAAAGCATCCAACCTGTTGAAAACGCTAACACCGTACAACGTAGGTGAAACCTTCATCATGCAAAATGATGGAAATGTGCTTCTATCCAGCGCAGGAACAGCAAATTCACTCGGCTTTGACGAGGTTCTGAGGAACGAGGTGATGAAGGAAGGAGCCAAAACCGGTTCCTTCTTATATGACTGGAAAAACACGACCTATACGGTATCCTATGGCACATTTTCGCGGGTTGGCTCGGATTGGATCTATGTCTCGGCTTCACCGATTAATGCGATTACGCAACCGGTTGTGTTCATTTCCAAGCTGATTCTCTCCGTCAGCTGCACCGCCCTGCTGCTGGCATTCATCCTGTCGTGGCTGGCATCCCGCAAAATTTATTCACCGATAGATCGATTGATCCGCATGCTTGCGGCCAACAAGCTGTTTGTGGGCAGTGCGAACGAACAGACGGATGAATTTAAAATGATCGAAAAGGAATGGCTGCATTTAAGCAGAGAAAGCATTACCCTGCAAAACAAGCTGGAGCAGCAGTTGCCTCATGTGAAGGAAGGCTTCCTGCTTCAATTGGTGCAAGGTTTTCTGTACGCCTATTCAGAAGAAGATTTGAAGAAGCGGATGAGGAACTTTGACTGGATCGTGGATGATCAGCAATTTCTGGTGATGCATATTCAATTGACTGGCTTTGAAAATTTAGAGGGCAGGTTTTCATTGGGTGACGAGGGTCTGGTTACGTTTGCTGCCGCGAACATTATTGAAGAGCTGGCGGCGAATCGTTTGGAACAGGCCAGTACTATCAACTTCCACGATTTATCGATCGGTGTGCTTTTCATTGTCCCTCCAGATCGGCCGTTTACAGACAAGCTGCAGGCGTTTAGCGAGGAATTGATGCATACGATCAATCATATTTTAAAGCTGCAGGTTTCCATAGCTATCGGGAAAACGACTCCCTTGATTGCCCAGATCCCTTTTCGTTATGAGGAAGCCAAGCAAGCCTTGAGCTATCGCAATTTTGAAAATGAAAATCAGATGCTGGATCTGGAGACGCTTGAAATGAGTGAAGAAATGAATGAGCTGCGTTACCCATTCGTACTGGAGCGTGAAATTATACAAATGCTGCGTACAGGTCAGCAGCAGGAGGCTGAGCACACGATTGTACTGTTTCTGGAGGAGCTGTTGGAACGAAGGGCCAAGGAAATTGATATTCAGCAGGGAATGCTTCAGCTTCTGGGCAGCATCCTGCATGCCATCCGTCACTCCGGTATGGACCCGAGCCGGGTGTATAAATCAGCCAATCTGTATGAACAACTGACCCAGATCCGTGAGCCGCAGAAGATGTTGAATTGGTTTAATGCCAAGGTCATACACCCTTTTGTGAGGGAGCTGGAGGCTCGTTCCGATGTGCAGGTCAAGAAGGTTGTGGAGTCGGCAATGATCTATTTGCAAAATGAGTATATGAATGAAATTTCATTGGACAGCTGTGCAGAGCATACCGGGATGAACGCCGTCTCACTCAGCAAATCATTCAAGCAGGTAAATGGGAAAAACTTCATTGATTACTTGACCGAGCTGCGAATAGGGAAGGCCAAAGAGCTTCTCCGTGATACAGAGCTGAAAATAAACGATGTTGCCGTGCAGGTCGGGTATCAGCATAGTTATTTTAACCGAATTTTTAAAAAGCAGGAAGGTATAACACCGAGCCATTATCGGGAGATGAGCCGGAATACATACATATAATCCAAGCTAGAAAACCGTCACAGCCGAGTCTGTTCGACGGTTTTTTGGCGTATCTCTGCAAAAAAGTCTTAAAAAATAAGAAAAGTGCAAGGACTCCGAAGCTGTTCAGCTCTCAGTGAACTAAAAAATCTAAAATTGGAAAAAATGTGCTGATCTGCAATGAGGTCATTTCAAAAAAATCTGATTGTTGGAAAATTATGCTGCGACTAAGCTAAGTGGTATAGCGATTGAAAGGAGTAAACACATGGCCAAAACAACCCGGTCCGATTCGCTTGCAGCCCAAGGACAAGCTGCGGTGAAGGTTCCTTCAAAAAGTCCGCTGTTGGCAAAGCTCAGCAGAGATAAATATTTGCTCCTGCTTTGTGTGCCGGGACTACTGTACTTTTTTATTTTCAAATATGTTCCGATGTGGGGCGTGCTGCTTGCCTTCAAAAACTATCAGCCTTTCATTGGTTTCTTTGATAGTGAATGGGTCGGCTTCGCTAATTTCCAGCAGTTTTTTCAGGACCCGATTTTTTTCAAGCTGGTGAGGAATACGCTGCTGCTGGGGTTATACGATCTTGTTTTCTTTTTTCCGGCACCCATTTTATTGTCATTATTGTTAAATGAGGTTCGGATCTCTTTGTATAAAAGGTTCATACAAACGATTATTTATGTACCGCATTTTATTTCGATGGTTATTTTGGCCAGTATTTCCTATTTGCTGCTCACGACAGAGGGTGGTGCTGTCAATGAAATGGTGTTCAGCCTTACAGGGTACAGAATTGATTTTCTGACCAGTGAGAATTGGTTCCGACCGCTCATTATTACGCAGAACCTGTGGAAGGAAGTCGGATGGGGAACGATTATTTTTCTCGCGGCATTGGCGGGAGTTGATCAGGAGCAGTATGAAGCCGCTATTGTGGATGGAGCTAATCGCTTTCGTCAAGTATGGCATATTACGCTGCCAGCCATTCGCGGGACGATCATTGTGCTGCTGATTCTGCGTATGGGCAATTTCCTTGATCGGGGCTTTGAACAAGTGCTGTTGATGAGCAACGCACTGAATCGGCCGGTGGCTGAGGTATTCGATACTTATGTGTACACGCTCGGGATTACGCAGGGAGCCTTCAGCTACAGTACGGCGGTTGGATTGTTTAAAGCTATTATTGGTATTATTTTGGTCTTCACGTCCAACTATTTGGCTAAGCGTTCTGGTCATTCGGGGATATTTTGAGGAGTAATGATTAGGTTCGCTGCACGACCAGAGTGTTCCTACGATTGCTGTTGTTCACGAATTTCTTTCATTGAATAAGGAATTTAGAGGTAGAAATAAGCGAACAAAGGCACCGCTTCGCTATCTCCAGCACACTCCGGTCGCTCCGCTCATTAATCATAACTAAAATGTTTTAAGTTGCAAAAACTTGAAGGTTAACGCTAACGAAGATAGTTTTCTAAGAAAACGCTAAGGAGGTTGCAACTATGCGGCATAGCAGCTTGGGCGGCAAATGGTTCGATATCGCCAACTATTCGTTTCTGGCATTGGTGGCACTCTGCATGATGCTGCCCATTATGTATATTGTGGCAGGCTCATTTGCATCGGAAATCGAAATCGGCAGTCGGTCGTTTTTTCTGATTCCGCAGAACATCACGTTTAATGCTTATGAGTACGTGTTCAAGGATCATACCTTGCCGCGCAGTTTATTGGTATCCGTATTTATTACGGTAGCGGGTACTCTCGTTAATTTGTTCTTCACCTTTACCTTCGCCTACGGTTTATCGCGCAGGAACATGCTGGGTCGAAATGTGATGATGAATATGATTATTTTCTCGATGGTATTCAGTGGCGGGATGATTCCAACTTATTTGGTCGTAAAAAACATGGGGCTGCTCAACTCCTACTGGGCCGTGATGCTTCCTGTAGCGATCAACGCATTTAATCTGATCGTCATCAAGTCTTTTTTTCAGGAAATCCCGAATGAGCTGATCGAATCCGCACGGATGGATGGCTGCAACGATTTGGGTGTGCTATGGCGGGTTGTACTGCCTTTATCGAAGCCGGTTATTGCTACGTTTGGCCTGTTTTATGCAGTGAGTCACTGGAACGATTTTTTCAATGCGCTGCTGTACTTAAGTGATTCGAAGATGTGGCCGATGCAGGTTCTGCTCCGACAGATGATTTTGCTGGCTTCTGGCTCACTCGATATGTCGACCATGGATCTGACTTATGTGAAGCCTCCTGATCAATCGATCAAGATGGCCGTCGTCGTTGTCGGCACAGTTCCTATTTTATTGGTTTATCCGTTTATTCAGAAGCATTTTGCCAAGGGTGTCCTGTTGGGTGCTGTCAAAGGTTAAGGCTTCGGATAGATGATCCTCATAGCTCAGCATGCAAATCCAGTTTGATCCAAAAGGGAGGAAATATCGTATGAAATGGGTTCAAAAACCAACACGTTCATTGTTTGCTTTGACCAGTATGGCTGTAACCGTAAGTGTTATCGCAGGCTGCAGCAGCTCTCCCGCCGCACCTCCGGCCAGTGCTCCGGCTACCCCAACGGCATCAACTGCCAAGCCGGGTGACGCCCCCAAGACGGCAGAGCCGCCTTTCAAGCTCAGCATGATGCTGAAAAGCTATTCCAATGATAACGCTTCTGCGGAAAGTAAAGTGTGGAAGCAAGTAGAGGAATATACGAACACCAAGCTGGATCTGCAGTTTGTACCTGATGCCTCCTACCTGGATAAGATGAACATTACGTTGGCATCCGGTTCCATGCCTGCCGCTATCTTTGTGGTGAATGTGAAGCTTCCATCAGTTGCCAATGCGATTAAAGGCGGCGCCTTCTGGGAAGTGGGCCCGTATCTGAAGGACTATCCGAATTTGAGCAAGGCCAATCCGACGATATTGAACAACACCTCGGTGAATGGCAAGTATTATGGTCTGTATACGACCCGTCCAATTGGACGCATGGGTATATCCTACCGCAAGGACTGGCTGGATAATCTGGGAATGGCCGAACCCAAAACGATTGATGACTTTTACAATATGCTGAAGGCGTTTACTACCAAGGACCCGGACAAAAATGGCAAGGATGACACCTACGGCATGGTAGTGACCAAATATTCCGGCCCATGGGATATTATGCAGACCTGGTTTGGGGCGCCTAATAAGTGGGGTGTGAAGGACGGTAAGCTGGTTCCTGCTCATCTGACCACCGAGTATATGGATGCACTTAAATTTTACAAAAAATTGTATGATGAAAAGCTGATCAATCAGGATTTTGCCGTATATGATTCTGCCAAATGGAACGATCCAATTGTGAACGGAAAGGCCGGAGTAGCTGTTGATGTGGCGGACCGTTCCTATCAAATCGACGAGAAGCTGAAGACGGTTGATCCCAAGGGAGCGATAGATATCATTGGCGCTGTGAGCGGTCCAACAGGGCTTCACAATCAACCGACGACCGGTTATGCAGGTGTATTCCTCATATCCAAATCTGCTGTCAAGACTGAGGCTGAGCTGAAGAAAGTTTTGCAGTTCTTTGACAAGTCGAACGATAAGGAGATGCAGGCTCTACTTGGTTACGGTATTGAAGGCACGCATTACAAAATGGACAACGGCAAGCTGGCTCCACTCTTAACGATTAATGACAATATGGCTCCCGATATTAATAACAAAAACTTGAATCAAATTTCCTTGCAGATTCCTTATATTATCCCTGAATTGTTTCCACCAGCTACGCCTCTTCGCATTAAGGCAAACAACGTGATGAAAGAAAATGAGAAAATCATTGTGTCCAACCCTGGAGAACCGCTGACTTCGGCCACCTTCACCCAGAAGGGAGCTCAGCTGGACCAGATTGTAGAGGATGCTCGTATCAAATATATTGTCGGCAAGGTAGATGAAGCTGGCTTTAAATCGGATATGGAGCTGTGGAAAAAAAGCGGCGGTGATGATTACACGAAGGAAATGAATGAAGCTTATACCGTAATTAAAAAATAAAGGGGGAGATCCGATTGATTGTCACTAGTGGAGCTAAAGGAACAATATGGCCTTCGGAACGGCGCAGTTTTCAGGACCAGTTAACCGGGGTAACCGTGACCCAATTGACAGATTATCGTTCTCACAGCTTTCATATTTATTTTACGAATAACGGTTTTTACGGGGAAGGCAAGCTGCTCTTTGGTTCGGACCGCGGGAACGTCACAAATCTGTTCAGTATGAATCTGCACACTGGCGAAATGACCCAATTGACCGATCTGCAGCGTGGTTTGGCTTCACGGATTCAGGGGACGTTTCTCAACCCGGCTCGTTCTGAGGCTTATTATTATTATAACCGGACGATTGTAGCCATTGATTTGCAAACGCTGGAGGAGCGTACGCTGTACACGGTTCCGGATGGATATACGTTTGGCAGTATGAGCTGTACCTCCGATGGCAATAAGCTGTGTTTTGGTCTCAACGAGGATTTGTCAGGCCGTATCCATATGGATATGTCCAACGGTTATACAGGGTTCGAAGCGTACTTCAGTGCGAAGCCGCATTGTATGATTATGGAGGTTTCGACTGCAAGTGGAGTGGTCCAGAAGCTGTATGAGGATCAGCTGTGGTTAGGTCATATCAATACCTCCCCCACGCAGCCGAACCTGCTTACCTTTTGCCATGAAGGTCCATGGGATATGATTGATCATCGCATCTGGGTGTTCGATATGAATTCCGGTCGTCATTGGAAGGTAAGGGACACAAAGCCTAATGAATATGTGGGCCATGAGTATTGGATGAAAGATGGTATCCATATCGGGTATCATGGCTATACGGGATCGCTGACGGATCATAACGGTAAAATTATCGGTTCGGTCCACTATGATAATAGTCATGTTGAGGAATACAGCTTTCCATTTCAAAATATGCATGTCCATTCGAATGACTTGAACCTCGTCGTTGGGGATGGACAACAAACAAATGCTTATCATGGGCAGCAGCTTCAGGATACGCTGCAGCTATGGAAACATGATGGTTCCGGCTTTCAGGGACCCCGTATTCTTTGCAAGCATCGTGGCAGCTTTCATACACAGAGTCTGCATGTGCATCCGAGATTAAGCCCAGATGGGCAGCGTGTGCTCTTCACGAGCGATATGTCAGGCTATGGCAATTTGTATATGGTTGATGTGCCTGAATTTGAGACACTGCCTGAACATAAGTTAGACTAGACGGTAAAAAACTGTATGACGAATGATTATGGTGACACCGCGGTTGTACAGCAGGACAATTTATGATAGTATGGTAATAATTTCAATTCGCCAGGGGAAGCACCTCTCTTACATCTCATGTAGGAGGGTGCTTTTTTTGCGTTTGAAATAACTTGTATAGGAGGGCTGTCGAATGAACTTATTATTTTTAAACAGCTTGGAGAAGCGGGTTTCGGAGGATCGTAGCGTAAGTGCACAGGTATCGATAGGTGAGAGTCAGGGAAGCTGGTACGTAGGCTGGCAGGAAACGAAACCTGATGGTCGTCAGGTACAGGAATCATGGTTTGAAGGGCACAGCTGGGAAGATATGCTGGCAGCATTTCGTCACAATATTTTCACCAAGCAGTGTGACGGTTTTCAGCCGTTGCTGGAAGTAGCGATGCTGCCGGAAATTACAGCGCTTGACCGCAAGACAGCACGAATTCAATTGCTCGCCTATTATAGCGAAATTCACGCCAATGAGGAGCTGTATGAAAAGCTGCGGCAGTGGCGGCTCAAGCAAGCCAGCAGAGAAAGCAAGGCGCCATTTCTGGTTGCAACGAACAGGCTGCTGCGAATGGTCAGTGTCTATTTGCCGCGCACAATGGAAGAGCTTAAGCAGCTGCCGGGCATGGGCGTTAATAAATCGAATGCCTATGGGACCGAGCTGCTCAGTATAATCCAGGATCAAGAGCGGTCAACACCATTCCCGCTGGATTGGGTTGAAGAGCAAGTGAATCCTGCCGAATTCAACAGTTGGCTGGAGCAGGAGAAGGGACGTAAACGCAAGCTGCAGGAGAATAAGCAGGAGATCCGCAGCAAGCTATTGGAAGCGATTACCCGAGGTGACGGCCTGGATGCATTAAGGGAGCAGACCCAGCTGGAGCGACGCGATTTGCTGCTGTGGATTGAGGAGTTGGACAAGGAGGGTTATGATATGGAGCCTTATATCGAGGCTATTCTTCATGATGTGCCTGCTGAAGAGCAATCACTGGCATGGACCGCTTTTGAACAAAAAGGCGATCGTTATTTGAAGCCTATTCTGCAAGCGGTATATGTACCGGAGGCGCTGCAAGGCAAGGAATTAGACCGGATGTATGAGTGGCTGAGAGTGCTTCGTATGAAATTTCGCCGCGTACATGCGGAGCAAGCGATTGAGGCTGGTTAAGGCTTACAGTATAATTAACCATGACTCTACTTGACATACAAAAAGAGGTCTTCTCCATGGAGATGGCCTCTGGTTTCTTAAGCTTGTACCTATTCGATATCGGAGCCCGCCTACTTAACAACCAGCACCGGTATTTTCGCATGATGGAGAATTTCCGAGCTGACACTACCGAGTAGGATTTCTTTAAAGGTGCCAAACCCTCGGCTGCCAACAATAATCAGGTCAGCATGATTAGCTTCCGCATAATCCAGAATGACTCTTGCCGGTGCCCCTCCATCCAATAAAGTAGCGGAGGTCTTGTCCAGATTCGAGATCAGCAGCTTTGCTTCATCTACGAGTTCATTTGCTGCTTGATACAATTCTGTTTGGACAACGGCAGGACCGGTAATGACGGCATCATTCAGCACCAGATTGGAGACTTGGAATACGTGAACAACCTCCAATTCTGAATCCGCAAATACTGATTTCATCTCGATTGCTTTATTTAATGCAATTTTTGCCGTTTCCGAACCGTCATATGCCACGATAATTTTATTGAACATAGAAGCTCACCTCTGTTAGTAGTATACCCACCTATTACCCTTAAAATCAGGATGTGAAGCGAGTGCAATCCAAATCATCCAAAACGGTTACTTATATGTATGAGAAACTCCTGTGCATTGGAATGAAGGTTCCAGGCACAGGAGTCAATTTGAGAACAACAAGTCGTTTCAACTCACAGCCATTCCTTTTTGCGAAACAAAACGAACATGGACATACCTACGATAAACATGAAAATAACGGCTGCAATCCCGCCATATTCCCAGTGAAGACCAGGGACATATTCGAAATTCATTCCATAAATACCGGTAATAAACGTCAGTGGCATAAATATGGTCGTCAGCGCAGTAAATATACGCATAATTTCATTTGCTCGGTTGGAAAGACTTGACTGATAAGCCTCACGTAAGTTACCCATCAGATCGCGAAAGGTGTCGAACGTTTCAGAAATTTTGACGGCATTTTCGTAAATATCGCCAAAATATTTTTTGAGCGGATCGCTGATCAGCTTCAGTTCTTTTTTATTCAGGGTTGAGATCACATCACGCTGTGGGCCGAGCACCTTTTTCAACCACAGGATTTCGCTTCGCAGACCAATAATCTCGTTCAAATGGGATTTCTTTGTATGCATCAAGATATCTTCTTCAAGCTTCTCGATCTTCGCTTCGATACGATCGCCTACATTGGTATAATTATCCACAACCAGATCTATTAAGTGATATAAAAAAGTGTCCGCAGAGGCAACCTCTTCTTCCCATAGTACAGGCTTCAGGGCACGCAGCTCATTAATCTTTTGACGGGTTACCGTTATAATATAATGCTTGCCAAGAAAAATATTCAAAGCCCGCAGGAAAATTTCTTCATCATCAAAACGAATGCTGTTGACCACGATAAAATAATTGGAGTCGTACAGCTCAATTTTGGGGCGCTGTTCCTCTTCCGTCAAGCAGTCCTCGACGGCCAGCTCATGAAGGTGATACAGCGGTTGTAAAATTTCCAAATCCTCGACATCTGCGTCGATCCAGTAGAACCCGTGTTCCGGCGCTTCCATGGCTGTCGTAATATCCTCCACCAAAGTGAAAATGCCGTCCTGCACCAAGCGTGTTTTCATTCTGATTCACCTCTTCACATGATTTACTTGAGAGGAAATACAGGCGGAAGAAACGACGCTAACTTCATGCGGACAGCTTTATACCGGGCAGACAAGGTTTTATATAGAGTGGATTTAGGTCCACGTCAAATACGCTTGTGTTGGCAAAGTATTGCTGGGCGCATGAGAATCAGCGGCGTAAGCCAACTGCATTCCTAACGATCTATTCGGTTGGTTGTGAACGTAGATACTACTCGTCGGGTCTCCGTCCATTCGTTGGTTGCACCCCTTTGCTATTGGTGTCGAATACTTGTCTAGTATAAACCTACATGCCTTGCACAGCAAGGTGGAAACGATAAAATTAATATGTTTTTTTGAGCCCTTGATACAGTATGCAAAATGCTGGCGGAGGTGCTCCTTCTATCCAATTGCATGAAATGTGAAAATGAAATTTATACGGCGCTCTTGACTTTAATGAGGTTGTAGTAAATAATATAAAGAAAAATATAAAATTACTTTTCTTATCAAGAGCAGGTGGAGGGACTAGCCCGATGACACCCGGCAACCGACAAACCGTTGGCATATCGCGTAAGCGTATGACAGTGGAATGCACGGTGCTAATTCTTGCGGAAGCGAACATAGCTTCTGAGAGATGAGAGAGGACATTGTTATTGATAACAAGGCCTTTCTCGTTCGCGCGAAAAGGTCTTTTTAGCGTCCTTTTGCGTAAAAAACGATTACTTACTCAAGAAGGAGTGAATTACCATGCCTATCAAAATCCCTGATCACTTGCCAGCCAAAGAAATTTTATTGAACGAAAATATATTTGTGATGAGCGAGACCGAAGCCTTTCATCAGGATATTCGTCCTCTGCGTATCGCTATTTTGAACTTGATGCCGACGAAGGAGACGACCGAGACCCAAATTTTGCGTCTGATCGGCAACACACCCGTACAATTGGAATTTGTACTGCTGCACCCGGGTTCGCATACCTCGAAGAATACATCTGCTGAGCATCTGGAGCAATTTTACAAAACCTTTAACGATGTTCGCAAAGAAAGATTTGACGGCTTGATCATTACCGGAGCGCCTGTCGAGCAGTTGGAATTTGAAGATGTGAATTATTGGGAAGAGCTGAAGCAAATTATGGATTGGAGCACGGAAAATGTGACTTCGACCTTGCATATTTGTTGGGCCGCTCAGGCAGGCTTGTACCATCATTTTGGAGTTCCCAAATATCCATTGGACAGCAAAATGTTCGGGGTATTCCCACACGTAACGAGCAAGCAAAATGTAAAGCTGCTGCGCGGCTTCGATGAGCTGTTCTGGGTGCCTCAATCCCGTCATACGGAGGTTCGCAGAGAGGATATCGAGAAGATTGCAGCCTTGGAGATTTTGTCCGAATCACCGGAGGCAGGCGTGTACATCGCGGCTACGCAGGACGGCAAGCATATCTTCGTCACGGGACATTCCGAATATGATGCGTGTACGCTGAAGTATGAATATGACCGTGATATTAATAAAGGCATGGAAGTGGCGGTTCCTAAAAACTACTATCCCAATGATGATCCGACCAAGGAACCGCTCGTTTCGTGGAGGGCACACGCCAATTTGTTATTTTCCAACTGGTTGAACTATTATGTATATCAAGAGACACCATACGATTTGTATAAAGGGGAGTATAGTATATGAGCAACGGGCAAGATCAAGATAAGCTATTGAAAATAGAAAGCAGATTAGCACAAATCGGTTCACAGGAGGAGCCGGTAACGGGAGCTGTCAGCTTCCCGGTATACCAAGCTACGGCGTTTCGTCATCCGAAGCTGGGACAAAGCACGGGGTTCGATTACTCCCGAACCAAAAACCCGACACGCAAAGTACTTGAGGATGCGATTGCCGAGCTGGAATCCGGAGACGCGGGTTTTGCCTGCAGCTCCGGTATGGCGGCCCTGCAAACGATATTTGCTCTATTCAGTCAAGGTGATCATCTGATCGTATCCCTGGATCTGTACGGTGGCACGTATCGGTTGCTGGAAAAAATTATGTCACGGTTTGGTGTAACTGCCTCTTATGTAGATACCAATGATCTGGATGCATTGGAGTCGCACTTTACCGCGAATACGAAGGCAATCGTGATCGAAACGCCGACCAACCCCTTAATGATGATTACGGATCTTGAGCTCGTATGTAGCTGGGCGAAGAAGAAAAATGTACTGACAATCGTTGATAATACGCTATTAACCCCGTTCTTCCAGCGTCCGATTGAGCTTGGGGCGGATATTATTATTCACAGCGCGACCAAATATCTGGGTGGACATAACGATGTGCTGGCGGGTTTGATCGTAACCAAAGGCCAACAATTATCTGAGCAAATGGCGTTCTTACATAATTCAATAGGCGCTGTATTAGGTCCCCAGGACAGCTGGTTACTGATGAGAGGTATGAAAACATTGGCTCTTCGTATGGAGCGCCATCAATATAATGCGACACGGATCGCTGAGTTTCTATTGACGCATCCTTGTGTAGACTCTGTATATTACCCGGCACTCACCAGCCATCCGGGATATGAAATACAGAAGAAGCAGTCCTCAGGTAACGCTGGAATTTTCTCCTTTAAGCTAAAGGATGCCAGATACGTCGAACCGATTCTTCGCCATATCAAGCTGATTGCTTTTGCCGAAAGCCTTGGTGGCGTGGAGTCGTTGATGACCTACCCTGCTGTACAGACGCATGCTGATATTCCGGTAGAGATCCGTGAAAGAATTGGATTGGACGACCGTTTACTGCGTTATTCTGTAGGTATAGAGCATGTTGAGGATCTAATTGCGGATTTATCCAGAGCGATTGATTTGGCCCAAGCAGAAATCGAAGGGGCTTGATAGCAGAGAAGTTAAGCAGCAGCCGTTAATAAAGAAGTTCTTATTCTTTGTCGAATAATGACAATTCATGTAGCCGATGGAATGACAGTTGACATTCATTGGCTATTTTTTTAATATTTGCAAAGAAACGCTTTCATTTTTTGCTTTTTTGTATTCACTCCGTGTTCATTCATGATATGATCAAAACTAGATAATTGAAATGATTTCAACCTTAGTCAGAGGGGGAGAACAATGCAGTCTGCCTTACAGAAGTGGAAAGAAAGATTGAAATACCTGTACCTTCTTCCTTTATCCAACGAGTCTTTGAAATATTTCCCCCCAGACTTTACTATCCGTGATCCCATTGTATCGATGATTAAGCAGTACCGTCGAAAAGGGCAGCCCATCGGTATGATTTTATTTTATATGGAGGAGTTTCACCACTTATTTGCTACTCATCCATACCCCTATATTCAAAATCTGCAGAAGCTTGTACGTGAAAAGCTGCTCGAAATACTACCCCGTTACTTCAAAAGCTCGAACCTTCTAGGCATTAAACAGTTCGCAAGCGATGATTTCTGCATGTTTATTAAGGAGTATCCTGGCTTTAGCTTTGACGATTTGCAGCGCAAAGCACTTTTAATGCGGCAGGAGCTGGAGCAAAGCCTGCGTATTCCGATGAGACCCAATGAGGATACGATCTATTCCTTTCAAACCGGATGCCATATCATAGGAATGGATATTGAAAATACGGAAGCCGCTATTCGCAGTTCTTATCATTATGCATTAGCGATTGCGACAAAGAAGCTGCCTTCACACTTTTCCAAGTCCAGACAAGAGCTGCTTGATATTATTGAGCTGGAAAAAATCACTGTGCTGGCTCAACCGATAATGAGTTTGAACAGCGGTGAAATTTTTGGATGGGAGATATTGACGCGCGGCCCATTGAATTCGGTTTTTCATACGCCTACAGAGCTTTTTGATTTTGCCTATCAAGCTGACTTATTGTCTAAAATGGAATTTATTGTAATGAAAAAAGCGTTCGAGGAAATAAGCAAACGTGGCATCCGTGAACAAGTATTCATTAATGTAACTCCTGTGACGTTATGTCATCCTTTATTTTTGAATCAACTTCTAATGGTTTTGTCGGCTTACGATAATATATCGGCTTCGCAGATTATATTGGAGATTACGGAGCGGCATTCAATTCGCGATTTTGCTTACATGGGCGCTTTGATGGCGAACTACCGCTCGCATGGCTTCCGATTCGCTGTGGATGATGCAGGAGCGGGTTACTCCAGCTTGCAATCGATATCCGAGCTTATACCCGATATCATCAAGATCGATAAATCCGTTATTCAAAATATAGATCAACTCGTGGTGAAGCAGTATCTGCTTCGTGCGCTGCTGTTATTCGCCGAGAATATAAACTGCCAGGTTATTGCCGAAGGTATAGAAAGTCAAGGAGAAGCGGATATTTTATATGAAATGCATGTACATATGGGACAAGGGTTTTATTTTGCAAGACCTGAACCGATCGTTGCTTATCAGGAACGTATGCTGCAATGCCGTTCTATTACGGAAAAAATCCAGCAAAACCGCCAAATATGCAGCGTAATCGCATAACCATGACTATGAAAAGTTTGTGAATGGTAAGCACTGCTTGCTCGTTCACAGGCTCTTTTTTAATGACGGGGCTTTTTTATTGTGATACGATAGTTATATGATAAACTTCAAAAGGAGTGAGCAGAGAATGAGTTCCATAGACCACATCCTTGATCGTGCTGTCGCGGGAAACAGAATCAGTCTGGAAGACTGTGTAAGCTTATATGAATCCGATCAGATCGAAAAGATGGGCCATGCCGCCAATCAGATCATGTTAAAGCACCATCCAGATCCAATCACTACTTTTGTTATTGGTCGAAATATTAATTACACGAACATCTGTGATGTATACTGCCGTTTCTGTGCTTTCTACCGTGCGCCTGGCTCCAAGGAAGGCTACGTGCTGCCGGATGAAACGATTTTCCAAAAGATACAGGAAACGCTAGATGTCAGAGGTACAGAAATATTGATGCAGGGTGGAACAAATCCGAATTTGCCTTTCACTTACTATACAAATCTGCTTCGTGAGATCAAGAAACGTTTCGATATTACGATGCACTCCTTCTCACCAGCCGAAATTATGAAAATGAAGGATGTCTCGGACGGTCTGACGCTTGAAGAGGTCATTCGTGAGCTTCATGCGGCTGGTCTGGACTCCCTGCCAGGCGGCGGAGCTGAAATCCTCGATGATCGTACCCGTAGAAAAATCAGTCGGCTTAAGGGCTCCTGGCGTGATTGGATGGACGTCATGGAAACTGCACATCGCATCGGGATGCATTCCACGGCTACTATGGTTATTGGCTTCGGTGAAACGTCTGAGGAGCGTGCTACGCACTTGCTGCGCGTTCGTGACGGACAAGATCTCTGTATCTCCAATGGTTGGAATACACCAGGCTTCCTGGCCTTTATCTCCTGGACATTCCAGCCAGATAACACCAAC
Source organism: Paenibacillus baimaensis (assembly GCF_025567575.1). NCBI lineage: Bacteria > Bacillati > Bacillota > Bacilli > Caryophanales > Paenibacillaceae > Paenibacillus > Paenibacillus baimaensis. The sequence goes on from NZ_JAOQIO010000103.1 coordinate 66,691, forward strand.
ATGAAGGGTGAGAAGCTGGGTCCCGAGGCTTACCTGAAAAATCTCGCGATCAGCCGAATCATGCTCGATAATATCCCGAATTTCCAATCGTCATGGGTGACGATGGGGCCGGAGGTCGGCAAGCAATCGCTCCATTATGGATGTAACGACTTCGGAAGCACGATGATTGAAGAAAATGTCGTATCCGCCGCAGGCACCACACACAAGGTTAACATCGGATCGACGCTAGACCTTATTCGTCAGGCAGGCAAAATCCCTGCGCAGCGCAATACGAAATATGAGATTCTGCGTATGTTCGATGATGTCAACGAAAAGATCGATTTTGATTTTGTGATGCAGAACTAGACGCTTGATAAGGGAAGTACGGACGCAATAGGGTAGAAACTTCATCACGTGAAATACGTGTTCAAATTAGAACGCTTATCTATATGAATCCACTGGAGGGATGGTATATGGATAAGCGTTCTTTGTCGTTTGGCCAGAGGTGTTCGTGGCGACAATCCAGATGATACAATAGGAAAAACTCAAGGAGAAGCTGTCCATTATATATGTGACGGACAAATTGGCATATGCGGATGCAAAATCAGACTTCGTTCATTGTATGATGCAGAAACTTGGATTTGAAAACTGAACAAGTGAATAATGTGTACCACTTGTTAAACTGGATTTTATTAACTAAAGTTATTTAAATTTACGTCAAATTGCAGGGATATCACTTATTGTGTAGAATCTTGTAAAAAATAGCATACATATATTGTAGACAGGATTCATGGTTGCTATAACAGCGTTTATGCCAAGGAGACGAGATAAAAATGATCGTTCTGTATTTCATTTTTGCACTTATCTCATTCTACATATGTTATCGTTGCTACGAGACTATGCAAGTCGCGTTATTTTTATTTGGTTTTTATTCATGTGTCGCATGGCTGGTTGCTGTTACTAATGAGGTTGTTCAGTATTATAGATGATACAAGCAGGCCTGTAGTGAACAAAAAAGTAGGCAACGATCTCCAGCGATTACTGGACCGTTGCCTTTTTGTGACCTGTACAAATAATTGTTTGATTGCGACCGCTTCTTTTGGCTTCATACAGGGCCTCGTCCGTGCCCTTGAACAGCATTTCTTTCGTAATTCCCTTTTGAAAATCATAGACACCGATACTAATCGTTACAGCTTGTCCATTCAGCTCCTCATGAGGCTGTGCAGCGATTTGTTTGCGAATGTTCTCTAAGTTTAAAGTAGCCTCCTGCAGATCCATATCGGTAAAAATAATAGCGAATTCCTCACCACCATAGCGGGCAGGAAAATCGTTTAGGGAAACCATCGTTTTTATGGTGAGTGCTACCTTTTTTAACACGGCATCTCCTGCCCGGTGACCAAAGGTATCATTTACTTTTTTAAAGTGATCGATATCCAACAAGGCTAGCTGAAAGGAAAAGTTATACCTTTCTCCCTGTTCGATCAGTTTGTCCAGATATTCATGAAACGACATATGATTATACAGATCAGTCAGTGCATCGGTTTTGGCCAGCTTGTCCATAATCACGTTGCGAACTAGCAGGTCCTGTCCCGATTCCAACGAGGATTGAAGATGCTTCAGCAGTTCCTTGCCGCGGCTCATAATCCCAAGTGCTACTACTAGGCCCCCCAATAATACTCCTGTAACCGCGATTATATCCGATATGATCCATGTGGTTTGTTTATCCAATACTCCATATAGCACATAAAAGCATGACAAACTGAGCAAATAAGAAAATACCACTTTGCTGGTTTGGAAATAAAAGATGGATACGAGAATGGGAAGAAACAAGGTAGTCAATAAGGTATTGACGTGGGGAAATGAGTAGATCAGTCCGCTGGAAATAAAGGCAGCTCCGATAATAACGATGTAGTCTTTACCTCTCTTTGCCCATTTGTGAACGGCTTCAATGACTAGCAAGCCAAGGCACAGCCATAAGGTATTCAGAGTAATAATGGGGACGATAGCGAGGGTGGTGGTAAACCAGGCAATGACATCGTATACACACGTTGATAAGATAGCTAAAGCGATAATTAGCCAAAATCCGGTTAATAATTTTCGATTCCATCGTGGTAGATCAATTAATTGGAATAAATCAAAACCCATGTTTTCCAGTCACTCCATTAATTACACTTTTCTGATTTCTTAACTATACCATGGGAAATTGTTGTTTGTATATATGCCTGCTAGGGACCATATACTTTAACATGAGAAGTGTGAAAGAAAGGAGTGGATGAGATGAAGCTATTCGCCTTTACTCTTATGCAAACCCCCGATTCATCCATAAATCAGATAGAAAATCGGTTAGCGGCGGCTTTGAGAAAAACATACAAGGAGGATGCTTCGGTTAAGCTTTCGAGCTATCGTGAGTATACAGTAATCGAAGCAGCTGGGAACAGGACTCGTTTTTCCACAAAGCAACAAATAGATGCATTGTACCAATTAGCTGCGGAGACCGCGGCGGATTGGGTCATTCAGGATGTGGAAGAGAAACGGATTCGACAGCTTATTATCGATGAATTCCATTACGGAAAAGAAGAGGATATCAGGGATATTCTGAGTTATCTGAAGCCAGAGCTCAGTGAAGATAATCCGGAGCAGCAGGAAATGCGGACACGCCGTAAGCTTAAGGTTAGTCAGCAGCTATTCTCCTTGCTGAAGGATTGCAGCGATTTGAATCTGGATGGTTTTATGCGTTTCCGCTTCAATGACTATATGCAGGAGTTACGTGAAATTGTGGAATATGCCGTAGATGAGTTTTTGATGGATCGGCAGTACAAGGAGTTTATTTCACTGCTGCAATATTTTGTATACATCCAGGAAGCAAAAATTCCATTTGCACACCTGATACATAAAGGCGGCAATGAATTTGAACTGCTTAATGACCATATGGAAGCCATAGATACCAGTGATACGAATGCTACCTTGACAATGGAGTTGCTGGAGAAAGATGTTAATTTTGAAGATTTGATCGTAAGTACGCTCATTTCCGTATCACCGCAATTGATCTACATCCATACGAGAGAACCGGACCTGCAAATTATTCAAACGATCTCGCAGATTTTTGAAAATCGTGTTGAACTGTGCGAATATTGCGGATTATGTCATAATCTTGACCGTTTTGCGGTATCGGATTATAATAAGAGCTAAGACTAGAATCAAAGACAACGATGTATGGCGTGCTGTACAGAGATAGGAGACATTGGCTGCAAGCTCCTTCGGTTAACGACATTCATTTACCCCTTTGTAGTTGCGATATGGAACACGGATTGAACGATTAATGGACGATTCGTAAGTAAATATGGCCGGCTCATTCCCGTTATTGGATGCTTATGAGGATTCGTTCGGTTGGGTTTATACCTATGGACGAATTGAACTAGGGTGGAACCACGAGACCAAGCGCTCTCGTCCCTTACGGGATATGATGCGCTTTTTTTGTTGTCTAAAAACGGTAGATGCTTACGAAGTAAGTTTTCTACGAAAACCAGGTAGATGCTTACGAAGTAAGTTTTCTACGAAAACAGAGCAGATGCTTACGAAGCGAGTTTTCTGCGAAAACTTTTAGGAGGTCAAATCAATGGCGGTAAAGGTTACATTTCCTGACGGAGCGGTTAGGGAGTATGAGCAAGGGACTACGATTGAAGAGGTAGCAGGCTCGATCAGCTCGGGTTTGAAGAAAAATGCAGTGATTGGTAAAATTGATGGCAAATCGGTTGACTTGAACACACCTATCACACAGGATGCTGCATTGGAAATTATCGTATTGGACAGCGAGAGTGGTCTAGAGGTATACCGGCATAGTACAGCGCATCTGATGGCGCAGGCGATCAAACGTATTTATGGTGAAAAGGTTGTTAAACTGGGTATCGGTCCTGTAATTGAGGATGGCTTTTACTATGATATTGATTTGGAAACGCCGCTTACCCCAGAGGATCTGACTAAGATCGAAAAGGAAATGGAAAAGGTAGCTCAGGAGAACTTCCCGATTCGTCGTCGCGAAGTCAGTCGTGAGGAAGCCATTCGTATATTTACTGAAATGGAAGATCCTTTAAAGCTGGAATTGATCCGTGATTTGCCTGAGGACTCTGTGCTGACTATTTATGATCAAGGTGAGTTTTTTGACTTGTGCCGCGGCCCACATTTGCCTTCAACTGGACGTATTAAAGCGTTCAAGCTGCTTAGCGTTGCTGGTGCTTATTGGCGTGGTGATGCAAAGAATAAAATGCTGCAACGTATTTACGGAACAGCCTTTTTGAAAAAATCCGATCTGGATGAGCATTTGCATCTGCTGGAGGAAGCCAAGAAACGCGACCACCGAAAGCTGGGTAAAGAGCTGAAAATGTTCACTTTTTCCCGTGAGGTTGGACAAGGCTTGCCATTATGGCTGCCTCATGGAGCCAAGCTGCGTCGCACTATGGAACGCTATATCGTCGATCTGGAAGAGCGTCTTGGCTACCAGCACGTATACACGCCAGTACTAGCCAATGTGGAGCTGTACAAAACCTCCGGACACTGGGAGCATTACCAGGAAGACATGTTCCCCAAAATGATTATGGACAATGAAGAGCTGGTGCTTCGTCCTATGAACTGTCCGCATCATATGATGATCTATAAGAGCGATATGCGCAGCTATCGCGACCTGCCTGTTCGTGTGGCCGAGCTTGGGATGATGCATCGTTATGAGATGTCGGGGGCTCTGACGGGCTTGCACCGTGTGCGTGCAATGAATTTGAATGATGCTCACATTTTCTGTCGTCCCGACCAGATCAAGGAAGAGTTCAGCCGGGTTATTACTTTGATCCGTCAGGTGTATGAGGATTTTGGTATTAAGGAATATCGTTTCCGCTTGTCCTATCGTGATCCTAAAGATACCGAAAAATATTTTAACGACGATGCCATGTGGGAAATGTCTCAGCGTATGCTGAAAGAGGTTGTTGAGGAGTTGAATATTCCTTACTTTGAAGCAGAAGGCGAAGCGGCTTTCTACGGACCGAAAGTGGATGTGCAGATCAAGACTGCATTGAAAAAAGAAGAAACGCTCGGAACCGTTCAGCTTGACTTCCTGCTGCCTGAGCGCTTCCAGCTCGAATATGTGGGTGAGGATGGTCAAAAGCATCGTCCTGTCGTTATCCACCGTGGCGTAATTTCCACTATGGAGCGGATGACAGCATTCCTGCTTGAGAACTTTGCCGGTGCACTGCCGACTTGGCTTTCTCCGGTTCAGGCTAAGGTTATTCCTGTTTCTACGGCATTTGAAGATTATGCCAAGAAAGTCGAAGAAAAGCTTCAACTGGCTGGTGTTCGTGTTGAATCTGATTTGCGTAATGAAAAGCTGGGTTATAAAATCCGTGAGGCGCAGCTGGAGAAAATCCCTTATATGCTCGTTGTAGGTGAAAATGAAATGAACAACTCCAGTGTATCTGTCCGTAAACGCGGCGAAGGTGATCTGGGTGTTCAGAGCTTGGATAGTGTAGTAGCGATGATCGAGGAAGCTATTCGCAACAAGGTTATTGATTAATAAAGCTCAACGGACCAATCCTTCAGGGGGCTGGTCCGTTTTGTATTTCTGCTGGTGCTTGTATATGTTTAAACGCTAACACTTGCCAAATGCTTTATTCGCTGATTGATATGGTTTCCTTGATGTAGCCCGCCATGGTAGCAAATGACGTTCTGAATATCAAATGATTCCAGCTTCTGCAGCGATTGTATGGCTTGCCTGATATCCAGAGCATGCTCAGGAGTCGGTCCCTGCAATTGTCCATCAATAACGACCAGCGCATCGGCTGCAATTAAGGTTTTACTTGCTTTGTGATACAGGCTAATATGTCCCGGGGTGTGGCCGGGAGTATCGATAATGATAATACCCTCACAGTAAGGCAGCTCCTGCTCATTTTGAATGATATTATCGACCTGAGCTTTTGGTGGATTTTCAAGAGCTGATCTGAATGCTTTGCGCCATTCTAAGGGTACCTCCGCTGGCAAGGATGCGACAGCAAGCTCGATAGCTTCCGGTGTAATCTTTAATAATTGCTTTTCGCCTTGGATGTACGGCTGTTCCAGCTTGTTGGCTGAGACTGTAATGGTTTGAGGGCTGTCTGCTAATATATTGGCTAAACTGCCGATATGATCTATGTCCTGATGCGTAATAATAATATGATTGAGCCGATCCCAGGACACATCCTCTTGTTCCAAAGCTTCACGAAATTTGGGCAGCTGTCCCGGATAACCTGTATCAACCAATATGGCTGATTGATGGTCCCATAATAGTGTCGGATATATGGTGTCGAGCTTCCCCATTACAACTGCTGAAATTTCGAGCATCGCTATTCCTGCTGCTATTTTCATAGTATCCCTCCAACCATTTAATGAAGAACTAAGAACTATGTGTCTTGTAATCGGACAGAAATTTTGTGGCACAGAAACGATGCTGCGAACCCGGATACGGAATCCAGTTGGACGCGAATATGTTCGCCCTCGTATGCGAAGCTCAGCTGCAAACAAATATTGCATTCCTCGGCGGGGGATATGTTCTCCTGCTGGATGTCTTCGAAATAAAGATCAAAATGCTGTTCCAGCCCGCCTGTGGATGTATGCCTGATCGTCACGGACAGATTCTTCGGTATGTTACGCCGTTCCTCGGCTTCCATACATACCTTCGTAATTTCATCGTAATGAAACGAGGGGAATAAGCCAAACCTATCGATAACATTCTGAGCTCCTTTTATGGACATGAGCGGTGAGAACGTGCGTTCAAACCGACGTGCGCTCAATAGATGGGACTCATATTGGGGGCTCGTATACAGCAGGATGGAATCAGGACCGCACGCTACTGCCGTTCCGATAAAAGCTGCCCAGATGGGCTTATCCCATTCACCAACGGTTATCATAATCTGATCTTGAGCACGTAGATTTGGCAGATCCGTGTTGAAATGTAGTCGGAAGCATTGTGCCTGCACCTGCCAATCGGTGTTTGGGACAAAACAGATTTCTTCCCGTTCCACGGTTCGAACGCTAACGTTCCACACCCATTCATTTCTCATTCGTTCACCTCCAAGTTGTGTCGCGAAGACCATGAACTCTATGTATCATAATAGTGAACTGAATGAGAGTAGTCAATAATAAAATATTATATTATAACATAAAAATAATTATTTGTCAATAAGTAAAAATGCTTATTTGTGGAAGTTTTTAGTCGATTTGACGAAATGGTATATTTTTTTTCCATTTTGGAGAACCTCCTGTAGTAAGGGGTGGTATATTCAAGTATGTTACCTAAAGCGGTAAATCATGCAAAATGGATCTGCGTAGCAACGATTATGATGCTACTAATCATGATTTTTGAGAAGGAAGAACAAATGACAGTTTCAAGTTGGAGTATTATGGAGTCGGCTGTCATACAACAGCCGCATTCGGAGCCTGCCAGTGTTGCAGCTGTGGAGGTAAGAGATTCGGGGCCTGTGAAGGCGAAACCGGAACCAGTCGGGATTCAAACGTCTGAGATTAATTACTCACGTACGAACAACTATAGCAAATTGCCTAACTTGAATCAGGATTTGTCCAAATACACAGCGACAGAGGTTATTGCTACAGGCTATTTTGCGGGGAAGGAATCGACCGGGAAAAATCCGGGACATCCCGAATACGGGGTCACGTTCTCTGGCCTAAAGGTGCAGCGCAACAAAAATTCACTCTCAACCATCGCGGCCGATCCGACCGTATTCCCGATAGGTTCTGTGCTCTACATACCTGGTTACGGATATGGGGTTGTTGCGGATACAGGGAGTGCGATCAAAGGAAACAGGATCGATCTTTATTTTGAAACAAAGGATCAGGTCTATAAAGAATGGGGTAAAAAAACGCTGCATGTATTTGTCGTGAAAAAGGGTGAGGGCAAAATAACGACAGTGATGTGGAATCAATTAGAGGACGAATTATTGCTATGAGTTACCAAAAAATGATAACATAAAAAATTACCTCGCTACCCATACTATGTTTGTACGGGAGGTGATCATCCATGGCAAAAAACAAAAATAAGAAGCAACAAAATGATACCGAGTTTTCTCAAGAAATTCTAGCCAAAAACGGCAATAGTACAGCTGCAGGTTCTCAGAACGGAACCACTAATACGAAGCCAAATATGAATAGTAGTAAGTAAAGTTTACAGGAATAGCGGAATAACAAGGAGTCGGCAGGGAAAGCTTGCCGGCTTTTTTGTTGTTTTTAGATGATAAGGGCTATTTTCCGAGGATGGATTTCAAAAAAAGAGGTTTTCAAAGCTGAAAATTTAGTGTAAAATAACAATATTGTAATGAAAGTTCACATGGAAAGATAGGTGATGTTCCATGATTAATGCTATATTAACAGGGAGTTCGATTCCAGTGATTCAACGAAAAGCAGCCGAAGTATACCCCTTTTTAGAGTCATATATCGCTCGTAAGGAAACTCAAATTGCCGAGATTGAACAAATCATTGATCGATATGAGAAAAAAAGGCTAATGGAAGAAAGGAGCTATCAGTCTATGTCATCTTTACGCCGGATGTTTACAGGGAAAAAGCCTGATCATCATGCGGCGGTAGAGTATATCCATTACGTAAAAAGACCGATGGCTCAGATTCGACAGCTGCGTGTAGAGTTAGAACAAGCAAAAGCGATTATGACAAGCAGTAATCCGGGTGACTTGATTGCGATCAGTTATGATCTGGACAAGGAATTGCAATAGGTTATTATACTTGCATTCATATCGTTTGTTATAGTTAAGGGGATTTCCCAAAGTCACTTGGGAAATCCCCTTTTTATGATGATAGATTCTGTTATCCGCGGCTGTTTTTCAGCTTGGTTAGCTCGATGAAGTCGTCATCCTGGCTGTAGGCGGGAACGCCATGAATACCGACATCCAAACCTACTAGCTCTTCATCGCGGCTGACACGCACCGGAACAATCTTTTTGATTAGTTTGAAAGCAAGCCAGGTGAGGCCGAAGCCCCATACAGAGACCGTAATAAGGCCGAGAGTCTGGACACCGAGCAGGCTCCATCCGCCTCCGTAAAATAAACCGCTATAGCCTTGTCCGTATCCTGCTGTAAGCTCAGGCTTGGCGAAGAGTCCGATTGCAAGTGTTCCAATGCTGCCACTGACTCCGTGGACGGCAAAAGCGCCAACAGGATCATCGATTCGCTTGGACTCCAGGAATTCGGTTGCGAATACCATGGCAATGCCGCATACAGCGCCAATCAGAATTGCAACGATGTCGCTGACGAACGCACAGCCAGCCGTGATTCCGACGAGACCTGCTAACGAACCGTTAATGACCATAGGTGGATCTGCTTTGCGATAACGGAACATAGTGAACAGAATGCAGGTTGCGCCGCCGGCTGCAGCCGATAACATGGTTGTCACAGCGATGTGACCTATCGTTGCGTTTGTGGCGCTTAATGTGCTCCCTGAGTTGAAGCCGAACCAACCGAACCAAAGAATGAATGCGCCAACGGAGGCTAACGGTAAGTTGGAGGGTGGAACAATATTCGGAGTTCCATTATCGGCAAACTTGCCAATACGCGGTCCTATGAACAATGCCGCAGCTAAAGCAGCGAAGCCGCCGAGCGCATGAATGACGGCCGAGCCGGCAAAATCGATCATTCCGAGCTTCCCGAGCCATCCGCCAGTGCTCCATACCCAGTGTCCGGCGATTGGATAAATCAGTCCGGTCATCGCAATCGTGTATAAGATATAGGCGTGGAAGTTGATACGTTCCGCTACAGCTCCAGATACAATAGAGATAACTGCGATAACGAAAGCGCATTGGAATAACCAAAACGTATCATGTGAGATTGTGAGATCAATGTGAGAAAGATCACCGCCGAGCATAAAACCGCTAGTTCCGATAAGTCCGGATATATCCTTGCCGTGCATGAAAGCGAAGCCAATAAAGAAAAATACAAGGGCGCCAAAAGCGATGTCGACAAATACCTTCATGATGATGCTGACTGCATTTTTTTGTCTGACAAATCCGGCTTCCAGCAAGGCGAAACCGCCTTCCATCAGCAAAATCATTGCAGCGGTAAGAACAACCCAAATGGTGTCCAATCCACTGGCTAAAGTGGATAAATCCATATCGTTTCATCTCCTTATTACGTACATTCTAACCGTTCATCGCCCATAATTATACGTTTCTAATGATAGTTATGTCAACGGATTACGTAAGATAAAATGACATGTATAAGTGATTATTCGATGTTATGTAAGAAGGCTGCAGAGCGTACATATTTTGTCGGATTATTGCGTAGTCTAACATAAAATGCGTCTGGACTATAACTACGACTACTACTAGGAGTGAGCAGATGATACCGATAAAATCCGTTCTGACCAATTATGAGGAACCCTTTGATGAAGTAAGTCGACAATTACACCAATTTGAGTTCACGCTTGGTGGAAACTGGGATTATGATCATGGTTATTTTGACCGCTATTTGGATGACGCACATCAAGTATGGCTTCGTATCCCTTTTGAAGTCACCCACGGTACTCTGGATGGTGACACAGGTGCAACAGATGCGATCATTTGCATGGGTACACCTTTCGTATTGAAGCATATCTATAATGATGGTTTGGATAAGGAAGCGCATCTGAATGTATCCGGAGCATTAATTGATCAATTTCAGGAGCCAATCGATAAGGATGCTCCTGTCGAGGATAAGTGGGTAGCGGCAGCCAAGGATATGCTGGGTAAGGTGGAACGGGTCTGGAATGTACATTAGAACAACTAAACTGGTAAGCTACTGAGAACTTGAAAGTAGACTTTCAGAGTGCTTGCAATCATTTGTAAAGAAGATTGGCTGTGCCTCCTATCCGAAATCACGGATCAGGAGGTTTTTTTGCAATTTCATTTAGGCTCTTTTTATTTTTCCTTAAGGTTTCTTTAAGGTTTCGGGTCCAATATAAGAGCAAGAGAAGCAAACACATAACAATCTTAGAACCTTACCAAGGAGGGTTTTACAATGGAAGATAACAACAACAATAATGAATTTTTGCGCCGCCCCAGTGGCGAGTCCACGAATGCTTCATCCAATGATGGAGTTGAAGCGGACCAAGCAGGTTCTAACCAAATAAAGCAAGACCGTCCGTCCCACTACTATTCTTACGGGCCTTATAAATCAACTATGGGACATGACGAAATAGCTGCATCTGATACAACTGCCAATTCGAACGAAGGAACGACTCCAGTCGAAGTGACACCACCGCGTCCGGTTCGCCCTTTTTCCTACAATGGCTTCGAACCAAGCCAGGAGCATCCGAGTAACAATTGGCAGCATGATAACAGAAAGAAAGGTTCTTCTGTTAAAGCCGTCTTTTCCGCTTTTATGGCGGGTGCCGTATTGGTGGGCGGATTAATGTTCGCTTCCGATAAAATGAATTGGTTTACAAGTGGTCCAAGCGCATCGAGTAGTGCTTCCGCTCCAGTGGCAAGCAAAGCTGCCGCGGCTCCCGCAACTGGTAATGGGGGTGTTAAGGAAGCAGCCATCGATCTGGGCAGACCCACCAACATCGCTCAAATTGCTGAGCAATCGGGACCGGCAGTCGTTAAAATAGAGACAAAGGTAAAAGCCAAGAGCTCCCGTGGTGGCAGCTCCCTGATGGATGATCCATTCTTCCGTCAATTCTTTGGCAATAATGGCGGGGGTTCACAATCACAGCCGAAAAGTGGTGCGGACCAGCTTCAGCCTGCGGGGATGGGAACCGGATTTATTTTTGAAAAATCAGGCTACATCTTGACCAATGAGCACGTTATCGACGGTGCCGATGAAATTTGGGTAACGGTTGAAGGCTACGAAAAGCCATTTAAGGCGACGCTGTTGGGTAACAGCTACGATCTGGATTTGGCAGCTCTGAAAATTGAAGGCACCAAAGATTTCTCATCGCTGACACTGGGCAAAGCAGAAAATACCGCTGTAGGAGATTGGGTAGTTGCCATTGGTAATCCATATGGCTTCGATCATACCGTAACGGTGGGTGTGCTGAGTGCCAAAGAACGTCCGATTTCGATTCCGGATTCACAAGGTACTCGCAACTACCAGCATTTGCTGCAAACTGATGCTTCGATCAATCCGGGTAACTCGGGTGGTCCCTTGTTGAATTTGAATGGTGAAGTCATTGGGATTAACACTGCTGTTAGTGCGCAAGCCCAAGGTATTGGTTTTGCGATTCCGACAAGTACAATCTCTTCTGTACTCGATAACCTGAAAAATAATGTGAAAATCCCGAAAGAGCCAGCACCTTATATTGGTGTGAAGCTGTCGGATATCGATAAAGATTGGCTGACTGAGCTGAAGCTTTCCAACAATGAAGGTGCCATCGTATCCGAAGTGGAACGTAAGAGCCCTGGATTTGTAGCAGGTCTAAGACCTTATGATGTCATTACCGAGGTTAATGGAGCCAAAGTTAAAACATCACAGGAACTGGTTGACGCGATCAAGAAGCTTAAAGTAAAGGATCAGGCTACGTTAACGGTAATGCGTGACGGCAAGAAAGAAACTATCACAGTGACCATTGGCGACCGTAACGCGGAGTAAGGTTAGCAATTAGGTAAGATCGTAATAAGGTTTGCGGTAGATAGTCGTACAAGAAGCAGAGCGGAGCACACTTGCGGGTTGCTCCGCTTCTTTTTGTATCGAGTACATTTCTGCTACAATGTTAAGCATGGGGGGACTGTTATTGCATGAGGGAAAAAATACTAATTATTGATGATGACGAAAAAATCACTTCAATGCTGAAGCGTTCACTGGCATTTGAAGGTTATACAGTGTTTACCGCTCATCATGGGATGGACGGGCTCAAACAAATATTGGAGAACGACCCGGATACGGTTATTTTGGATGTTATGATGCCCCAATTGGATGGGTGGGAAGTCGTCCGCCGTATACGTGAGGGTGGGGCCTCTGTGCCCGTTCTGATGTTAACAGCGAAAGACGAGATCGGCGACCGTGTAAAAGGGTTGGATATGGGTGCTGATGATTATTTGGTCAAGCCGTTTGCGTTAGAGGAACTGCTGGCGCGGGTAAGGGTTCTACTGCGAAGAAGAAGCGCGGAGAAATCCGAACAGCCAACCAACAGGCTGCAGTATCAGGATGTATTTATGGATATGGACACACGAGAAGTATTTCGTGGTAGCCAGCTAATTGAGCTGACCACCAAGGAGTTTGACCTGCTGCACCTGTTTTTGCAAAACCCGAAGCGGGTATTATCTCGTGATGTCATTATGGAAAAAATATGGGGTTATGATTATAGTGGTGAATCTAACGTGCTGGAAGTATATATTGCACTCTTACGTCAAAAAACGGAGGAGTACGGTCACAAACGGATGATTCAAACCGTTCGTGGAGCCGGGTACGTGTTGAGAGGAGAGAGCTGACGTGTCAATTCGTCTGCGACTGACATTATGGTACTCAGGCATTTTGTCTGTTGTGTTACTTATATTTGGTTTAGGCTTATATGGCTTGGTTTACCATTACTATTTTCAAACGGTGGAAGAGGATCTAAAGGAGCAGGCTGAGAAGGTGCTCTCTCGCATAGAGCCACGGATGACCGTGACCTTACGCGGCGGAATCACTCCTGACTTTGGTTTGGCGGGGAGAGATATCATTAACAATACAGGTAAATATTACCAGGTTACCAATTTTGAAAATGGGAATATAAGCCGTTCGGAAAATTTGAACCAGCTTAATCTGTACTTGCCTGAATTAACGAACGCCAAGAAACAACGGTTGATAAATGAAGATTTTTTCATTGAACATACACGAATCGATAATTTAAATGTGTTTATCTACAATAGAGCGATTCCGCTAGTGTTGAATGGCCAGCCGCAGCTGGCTGGTGTATTTCAAGCTGCGGTGTTTTTGCAGGCGGATGAGAAGCTATTTACCTTGCTTCGGAATATACTGCTCATAACGGCACTCGTAACGGTGATGCTGGCTGCCTCACTGGGATGGTATTTGGCACGTAAAGCGCTGAGGCCGATAGAGCAGGTTATAGCTGCAACCAATTCCATTGAAAAAGGTACGGATCTGCACAATCGAATCAATTATTATGGTCCCAACGATGAGATTGGACGGTTAACGTCTACGATTAATGGCATGCTGGGTCGGTTGCAGCATACGTATTCGGAGTTGGAGGAAGTGAACCATACACAACGCCGATTTGTATCCGATGCTTCGCATGAGCTGCGAACTCCATTAACGACGATTCGCGGCAATGTTGATTTACTGGAAAAAATGTGGAAGCGAATGGCAGATAGCGGTATGCAGCAGGATTCGGAACAGATCGAGATGTCTTTGGAAGCTATGCATGATATTGCAAGTGAGGCGGCGCGAATGTCTCGGCTTGTTAACGACTTGCTGTCGCTAGCCCGTGCAGATGCAGGCTTTCAAATCGCCAAAATCGAACAGGATATTTTACCGATTGTCGAGGATGTTGTCCGCAAGGCGCATCTGCTTCCGAGGACGGTGGAATGGTCATCAGGTGATTTAAGTGCGCTGAATGGTGTTCAGGTTTATGGAAGCCGGGATTACTTGCAGCAGCTACTGTTTATTTTTATCGAAAATGCCTTCAAATACACGGAAGTTGGTTTTGTTAAGCTCGATTCCCTGCGCACGGATAACCAAATCGGGATTCGGATTGAAGACAGCGGATTAGGTATGGATAAAGAGGAAGTACCTTTGATTTTTGAGAGGTTCTACCGAGCTGATCTGTCACGCGGCAAAACGGCTGGAACCGGACTGGGCTTATCGATTGCCAAATGGATTATTGATGAGCACCAAGGTTCTATTGAGGTCAAGACAACACAGGGTGAGGGTAGTATCTTTATCATTTGGCTTCCTATTACAGTCCCTTCGGATTCATCTGATTTGGGCATTTCCATCCCAACGGATAATCAAGTATAATATAGGGGAAGGTGGGTGCCAATATGGACGTTATTAAAATTACGCCCCGCGGATATTGCTATGGAGTTGTAGACGCAATGGGGCTTGCTATGCAAACAGCCAAAAATTTGAATTTACCAAGACCGGTGTATATATTGGGGATGATTGTGCATAATGCACATGTCACCGAATTTTTTGATAATGAAGGTGTCATTACACTTGATGGGCCGAACAGGCTGGAGATTCTGGAAACCATTGAAAAGGGTACAGTCATTTTTACGGCTCATGGTGTTTCACCAGAGGTTCGTAAACGGGCCCGAGACAAAGGATTGACAGTAGTCGACGCGACTTGCCCAGACGTAACCAAGACCCATGATTTGATAAAAGAAAAAACTGCTGAAGGCTATCATATAATTTATATCGGCAAGAAGGATCATCCAGAGCCTGAGGGGGCTTTGGGCGTTGCTCCTGATTATGTGCATCTGATTGAACGGATCGAGGAAATCGAACATCTGGAGCTACCTACGGATCGGATCACGATTACGAACCAAACGACGATGAGCCAGTGGGATATCAAACACATTATGAATCGATTATTGGAAAAGTTCCCGACCGCTGAAATTCATAATGAGATTTGTCTGGCTACCCAGGTGCGTCAAGAGGCGGTATCTGAGCAAGCGATGGATGCCGATCTGGTAATTGTGGTGGGAGATCCGCGCAGCAACAATTCGAATCGACTGGCACAGGTATCCGAAGAGATCGCAGGTGTCAAAGCTTATCGGATCTCTGATGTTTCCGAGATTCAGACGGAATGGCTAAAATCGGTTCGTCGTGTTGGTTTGACCTCGGGAGCCTCCACACCGACACCGATCACCAAGGAAGTATTGACCTTTCTGGAAAATTACGATCCACAGGATGCAGCTACGTGGGAGATCAAGCGTACTGTGAATATGAGCAAATTAATTCCGTACACCAAAGAACGAGTGGTTGCCAAATCGAGTACGTAAGGGATGAAGGCATATGCAGCGAAAATTAGCTACTACCAAGAAGCCTTTTCAATTGCGGAATGTGAAGCGATGGTTTAAGTACAAATACTTGATGCTGACACGTGCTGAAGGAGGCCCTGGCCTTGTTGCCATGGGATATTCAATTGGGTTGGCGGTTGAAATGTTTACACTTCCCACTGCAGGTCTGGCTTTCTTTCTGATTTTTCCTTTGATCTATATATTCCGTGCGAGTATGGCGGCTGCTCTAATCGGGTTTGTTTTTGGCAAAATCATCTATCTGCCTATGACCTACTTCCATTTAAAGGTAGGTAACTGGTTATTGCCTCACGGGACTCGAAAGCAGTTGTGGGCTTTTTTACCGGATTGGATGGATTTCTTTGTGAAATCAAATTTGAAGCTGCTGGTTGGCGGGGTTGTCGATGGGATTATACTCGGTATTCTGTTCTATTTCCCGATCAAATGGCTGCTGATGCTCTATACGGCCAAGCGTAAGCAAAGACGTGAAGCGAAAAGAGCAAACCTTGTTAATGATAGTAACTAAGTTGACTTCAAGGGCTTCTTTATTTCGATAGATGTTTCTATTGACGAGAAGCCCCTCTCGTTGTACAATTGCTTTAGTGATTAAAAGCTTTGAAGCGTATAAGCGTTGAAGCGTGTTAGTGCTTGGACTTCATTAATTAAATTATTCAGGTTCATAATATATAATAGGAGTGATTAGTCATGATCGTAATTATATCCAACAAAACCTCGGAAGAGCGCATTCAAGAAATTGTCGCACAAATTGAGAAAAATGATGTTCAGGCTCATGTGTCCAAAGGCGTGGATCGCACAGTGATTGGAATTATCGGCAAAGCTCATCCCAAGCTGAGCGAACAAATTCAACAAATGTCAGGTGTTGAGCAGGTAGTAAAAATCTCGAAGTCTTACAAGCTGGCCAGCCGTGACTTTCATCCGGCAGATACCGTTATCAAGATCAAGGACGTGGAAATCGGCGGCGAGCAGCTCGTTATAATGGGCGGCCCCTGTGCGGTAGAAAATGCAGAGCAAATTGATGAAATTGCCCGTTTGGTCAAAGCGGCAGGAGCTCAGGTTCTGCGTGGCGGAGCATTCAAACCAAGAACCGGTCCGTACAGCTTCCAGGGCGTAGGTGTTGAAGGTCTGGTGATGATGGCTGAAGCCGGCAGGAAACACGGACTACTGACGATTACGGAAGTTATGACTCCCGAATATGTAGATGTATGTGCGGAGCATGCGGATATTCTACAGGTAGGTACCCGGAATATGCAAAATTTTGATTTGCTTCGCAAGCTGGGGACGATCAAGACCCCTGTACTGCTCAAGCGCGGATTCAGCTCTACCTATGATGAGTTCCTGAATGCAGCTGAATACATACTGGCTGGCGGCAATCCGAACGTCATGCTGTGTGAGCGGGGCATTCGGACCTTTGAAACCTACACACGGAATACGCTTGACCTGGCTGCGATTCCTGCCCTTCAAACGCTTAGCCATTTACCGGTTATTTCCGACCCAAGTCATGGAACAGGACGCCGTGAGCTGGTGGAGCCAATGTGCAAAGCATCTGTAGCTGCCGGGGCTAATGGATTAATCGTTGAAATGCATACCGATCCAGACAACTCGATGACGGGTGATGGGGTACAGTCCCTTTTCCCTGAACAGTTTGCCAAGCTGATGGTTGATTTGGAGAAGCTGGCACCTTTATGTGGAAGACGGTTCGATACCGTTAAAGAACCTTTTCAAGCTTAAGTTTATAGTCACTGTGACAACATTCGACTTGGTCTCCCGATTCTTGGGGGACCAAGTTTGTTTTTGTCGAAAATGTGAACAGAAGACAGGTCGGGTGTAAGCATACCTTACACCTAAACAAAAATACCTGACATAAGTATTGACGATTAGCGAGGGAAAGTTTTATAATATGAAAATGAATTAATAAAAAACTTGAACAATGTTCGAACAAACGATGTGAAATGTTCGGATTTTAGGAGGTCAATAGTCAATGTCAGCTCAAAATGTATTGAACATCATCGCAGAAAAAGGCATCGAGTGGGTGGATTTTCGTTTTGTGGATCTTTCCGGTAGAGCGCATCACATTTCCTTACCAGCTTCTGAAGTAGAAGAGGAAACGTTTGTAAATGGGGTAGCATTCGACGGTTCTTCCATCCCGGGCTTTAAAGGTATTGAAGAGTCCGACATGGTTATGCTTCCTGAAACAGATTCCGTGTACGTGGACCCTTTTACCGCACATCCTACTTTGATTGTAATCTGTAACATCGTTAATCCTGATGGCACATCTTATGATCGCGATCCTCGTGGAATTGCTGTAAGAGCAGAGGAATACCTCAAAACTGCAGGCGTTGGCACAACGGCTTACTTCGCTCCTGAATCCGAATTTTTCATTTTTGATGAAGTTCGTTTCAAAAGCGGACAAAATGAATCTTCTTACTTTGTAGATTCCGAAGAAGCACACTGGAATTCCAACCGTAAAGACGAAGGCGGCAATCTTGGCTTTAAAGTGGGTCACAAAGGCGGCTATGTTCCTGTAGGTCCAACGGATTCCCAACAAGATATTCGTAGCGAAATGTGTCGTTTGTTAATGGAAGCGGGACTTCGTATCGAGCGTCATCATCATGAAGTTGCAACTGCCGGACAAGGCGAAATCAACTTCCGTTTTGACACTTTAACTAAAACAGCTGATAACTTGATGAAATATAAATATATCGTGCAAAATACAGCTAGACAATATGGTAAAGTAGCAACTTTCATGCCAAAACCATTGTTCGGCGATAACGGTAGCGGTATGCACGTTCACCAATCCATCTTTGACGGTGGCAATCCCCTTTTCTACGAAAAAGGCGGCTATGGTAACTTAAGTGAAATGGCTTTGAACTATATCGGTGGTATCCTGTACCATGCACCAGCTTTGATCGCTTTGACCAATCCTTCAACCAACTCGTTCAAACGCCTGGTTCCTGGATACGAAGCACCGGTTAATCTGGTATTCTCCAAAGGTAACCGTTCGGCTGCAGTTCGTATTCCGATTGCTGCTGTTACACCTAAGGGCTGTCGTATCGAATTCCGTACGCCTGACTCCACAGCTAACCCGTACCTGGCATTCTCCGCAATGCTGATGGCTGGTCTGGATGGAATCAAGAAGAAAATCGATCCTCGTGCTCTGGGCTATGGTCCACTGGACAAGAACATCTACGATCTGACAGATGCTGAAAAAGGCGAGATTCGCAGCGTACCAGGTACGTTGGATGAAGCTCTGAATGCTCTTGAAGCTGACTATGAGTTCCTTGTAGAAGGCGGCGTATTCACAAAAGACTTTATCGACAACTACATCGGCTTGAAACGTGAAGAAGCAAAAGCAGTATCCATTCGCATTCATCCGCATGAATATTCCTTATACTTTGATCTGTAAGATTTCGCAATTATATGATGTTGAAAACCCCGGAGTTTCTCCGGGGTTTTTTATGTTAGCTTTTCTTCCTAAATAGCCCTGATACATATGCTATTAGCCCTATTTCAGCGAATTTGCTAAAACCGAAGGAATTCTTTACCGATATTATATATCAATAGCCGGACTCGTCACTTTTTTGTAATAAATCACCAGTATAATGAAGACTAACAAACATCAGCGGGATGGTGGTACGGAGTATGGGAGCAGCCTGGACAGAAAAAGAAGTGGTCCATCTATTAAACCGCACTGGATTTTATACGAGTAAAACTGATATAGAAGCTTGCTTGTCTCTGGGGCAGGCAGAAACCGTAAGACGGCTTGTAGCCGGGGAATCGTTGACAGGCAAGACGGTTTCACTGCAATCCATCACCGAGTTGACGGCTGACGGCAAAGAAATGAAGGCGGATTCCATTGGTGATCAGCAAACCTATTGGCTGTACCGAATCTTGAATACAGAGGCGCCGTTGATCGAGAAGATGACGCTCTTCTGGCATGGGCATTTTTCCACCTCCTTTTCCAAGGTTAACGATATTCCGCTTATGTTAAGGCAAAATGAGCTGTTTCGTAATTATGCATTGGGTAATTTTCATGAGCTTGTCCTTCAGATCGGCAAAGATCCGGCGATGATGATCTATCTTGATGTGAACAGCAACCGCAAAGGTAAACCGAATGAAAACTATGCGCGTGAAGTGATGGAGCTATTTACGCTCGGCATTGGCAATTACACGGAGCAGGATATTAAAGAAACCGCACGTTCGCTGACAGGCTGGTCCTATGACCGTAAGGAAGGTCAAATTAAATTTAACAAGGGTCAATACGATGCCGCCAACAAAACGGTTCTAGGAGAAACCGGTGCTTTTAACGAGACCACTGTAGTCGATGTTTTTTTCAAGCAGGAGGCATTGCCGCAATTTATAGCCAAAAAGCTGTTGAAGTGGTTTGCAACGGATGAGCCACCACAGGAATGGGTGGATCTGGTTGCGGGTGATGTGTCCAAGGACCAGACCATCGGAGAGGTATTGACGAAGCTGTTTATGTCAGACGCCTTTTATAATCCGGATATACAGGGTGCCCTGATCAAGACACCGATCGAATATGTTGCCGGAATTTTGAAGGCTTTTAATATTCCATTATCGAAGGGTTTTACACAATCGGCGCGCAAGATGGGGATGGAGCTGTTTCTTCCTCCTGATGTAGCGGGGTGGAGAGGGGGGACGACCTGGCTCATGACGACCAATCTGCTCTCTCGCTTCCAATTTGCCGAATCGATAGCGAAGCGTTTGAACAACAATCTGCTGACGAGTAAGGAATATGCGTTGGACCCGTTGTCCAAGCCGGAGGATTATGTACGCCAGTATGCGCAAAATGCGGGTGTGTGGAATATGGGAGAGCTGTCCGCGAAGACGCTGGCCAAATATGCGAACGATACCTTTGTATATGCCAAGCAAAAGAACAACGGAATGAAGGGGCTGCTGCAGCTTATTATGATCAGTCCTGAAGCCCAAATGAAATAAGAGGGAGTGGAATCGCTTGAAGCTAACGAGAAGAGATTTTTTGATCAAAGGGACTGCGCTTCTGGCTTCATTGGGTTTACGGGGGCCGATGATTTTTGCTGAAGATGGCTCTGCTCTGCCAAGCACTTCTATCGATGATGCGAACGTAGAGTCTCCTGTTCTTGTCGTGATCCAGCTGTCCGGAGGTAATGACGGGATTAATACATTGATTCCTTATGGAATGGGCGGATATTTTGACGCTCGTCCAACATTGAAAATTACCCAGAATGAAGTGCTGGCCATCAACAATGAAGTTGGCTTCCATCCGAGTCTCATTCAGCTCAATGAGTTGTATAAAAGCGGCAAGGTGGCAGTCGTCCAGGGCGTAGGTTATCCAAACCCGGATCACTCCCATTTTCGTTCCATGGAAATATGGCAAACGGCTGAACCGGAGAAAATGATTCGTTCCGGCTGGCTGGCGCGCTATGTCGAGTCCTCCCTTTCCCAATCAGTCAACCCTCTAAAGGTGCTGAAAATCGGCAACAACGCCAACAAAGCCTTTATCTCGGATACGGTCAATGTGCCTGTTATTCAATCCATTGAGAGCTTTAATATATTTGATCCCAAAACACCGAAGCCGGACCAAAATCGCTTGGCAGCGGCCTTTCTCGATATGTATGACCCGTTTCGTCAAGGGACTCAGGTGAAGGTTACCTGTGAGCAGGGGAAGGATGCGTTTCAAAGTGTGGAGGCGCTGCACAACTTATCGAACACGTATCAAAATAAAGTCGAATACCCCAAAACAAATATTTCCAGGGACTTACAGCTGGCTTCCAAGATGCTGGCCGGAAAATCGGGTACCCGCGTATTTTATTTGGAAATCGGTGGCTTTGACGACCATGCGAATGAGAAAGAACAGCAAGCCCGTGTGCTTAAGCAGCTGGATGAGGGACTGGGTGCGTTCTATAAGGATTTGGAGGCACAAGGTCTGCAGGATCGAGTTATCACGATGGCATTCTCTGAATTCGGACGCAGGGTCAAGGAGAACAGCAGCGGAGGTACGGATCATGGAACCGCGGCTCCTATGTTCATCATTGGGGGTAAAGTAAAGGGCGGTCTATACGGGATACAACCGAGTCTGACGAATCTGGATAAAGGCGGTGACCTGAAATATGAGGTTGATTTTCGTTCCGTCTACTACACGGTTGTAGACAGCTGGCTGCAAGGCGATGCCAAGTCGGTATTAGGGAAAACATACGAGAAGATCAATTTCATATAAATCGTTGTGTCGGCGTTTGTGCATAGACCTTTCTTAATTAGGAAAGGTCTTTTCTTGCGGTTTATAGTATATAATGCTATATTTAAAAACATAAATGATTATGATTCTCATTATCAATAGAGAGAGGTTTAAGGAGAGATTATGAAAACCAAATTGATTATGATTGTGGGTATGGTTTCCTTGCTCGTATTATCAGCTTGTGGGCAAGCGACCCCACAATCAAGCGCAGCAACGACAATACCATCCGCTTCATCAACACCAGCGAAACCAGCAATGAATACGGCAAACAATGATCCAAGATTCGCTTCGATTTCTATATTTCTGACAAGTGACCTGCTTGCACTGGGTATTTCTCCGGCGGGCTCAGCTACAAGTGATTATTTGCCTACTGTGCCTGAGCGATTTAAGGACACAAAGTTTCTCGGATTTACTAAAGATCCGGATATGGAAGCTTTATTAGCCTTAAAACCAGATGCTATTTTTATTGATGCAGAATTTGCCGGCAAGCAAGGCCTGGCCAAATTCGAGAAAATTGCCAAAACACATGTCATTAACCTCGATGAAGGGACATGGAGAGACCATTTGAAGGCGATCGGCAAGCTTGTTAATCGCGAACAAAAAGCGGAAGATTTTATTAAAGATTATCAAGCACAGACGGAGCGTGTAAAAATACTTATACATAACAAAATTGGTGACGGTACTGTCATGGCTGTTCGGATTTCTGCGAAAAACTTGCGAGTATACGGAATGGGACGTCCTTTGGGACCTATCCTGTTTAATGATCTGGGCTTGAAGCCAGCAAAGGGTGTCGAGAAAATCACCAAAAACTTTGAAGTGATTTCTCAAGAAGTGTTTCCGGATTATGATGCAGATGCAATCTTTGTCCTTGTCGGTTTTGAAGATGGTAGTGATAAAATATTTGAACAACTGAAAAACAACCCGATTTGGCAAGGGTTGAAAGCCGTGAAAGCGAATAAAGTTTATATGATCACGGAACAACCATGGCTTGATTATTCAGCCCTTGGCAATAAATTGGCACTTGACTCTTTAGAGAAACTTTTTGCGAAATAAGCAGACTCAAAGTAAATTGTTGATGATCTATTCATGAAGCGGGGAATCACTCCCGGTTCTTTTTTTTGAGTTCAGAATTAACGTATTTAACGACAAAATGTATCAAGGGTGTGAAGATTGTACATAGCTACTTGCTGTACAGGGATAAACTTTGCTATCATAGCGATATCATTAAAAGATACTGATCCCAAATACAAGTTGAAGGTGTGAAACTATGACGAATCGAGCTTATAATTTTAATGCGGGTCCAGCGGCGCTCCCGTTAGAAGTGTTGCAGCAAGCGCAGGAGGAATTTGTAGAGTACAACGGTATTGGTATGTCATTGATGGAGATTTCCCATCGCAGTAAGGAGTATGAGGCGATTAACGCAGAAACGCAGCAGCTCTTATTGGAGTTGTTGGGCTTGGAATCCGGCTATCAGGCCTTATTTCTCGGTGGTGGCGCAAGTACACAATTCGCAACGATTCCATTGAACTTCCTGAAGCCTGGCAAGGTGGGCAGCTACATCATCACAGGCAGCTTTTCCGAAAAAGCCTATCAAGAAGGTCAGGTTGTCGGTGAAGCGGTAATTGCAGCTTCCAATAAAGCAGGCAAATGGAGAAGCTTGCCGAAGGCCTCCGATATCCAGCTCGATCCGAATTCCGCCTATTTACATATGACGACGAATAACACGATAGAAGGCTCGCAATTCTCGTACATCCCTGAGACTGGCGATATTCCTTTGATCGGTGATATGACAAGCGGGATACTGAGCCGTCCTATTGATAGCAAGAAATTTGCGATGATTTATGCTGGTGCACAGAAGAATCTCGGGCCGTCCGGAGTTACCGTTGCAGTCATTCGCGATGATCTGCTGCAGGAAGAGCCTAAGCATATTTCTTCAATCCTGCGCTATACAACACACGCGAGCAATGGCTCCTTGTATAACACCCCTCCGGTTCATTCTATTTATATGGTGAATCTGGTTCTGAAATGGGTGAAAGCACAAGGTGGAGTTGTACAGCTTGAGAAGCAAAATGTTGCCAAAAGCAATCTGATTTATGATGTGATCGATGCCAGCGGCGGTTATTACACCGGCAATATCGATCCGGATAGCCGTTCGATTATGAATGTGACATTCCGGTTGCCAAGTGAAGAATTGGAAAAGAAATTCGTCAAAGAATCCCAGCAGCACAATTTTGTTGGTCTTGCAGGACACCGCAGCGTTGGAGGCATCCGTGCTTCCGCTTATAATGCCGTTCCTTACGAAGCTTGTAAAGCGCTGGCTGACTTTATGATCGATTTCCAAAAAAATAACGGTTAACATTTACAAGGGCAGCCCTGTTGTCTATGGCAGGGCTGTTTTTATATGAAAAAAAGCCGTATGCGGCAAAGATCTGCAGCACTCGGCTTGATAGTTGGGGCTTAGGCGAAGGATTCTTTCATAGCCGGTTCTGTCAGCTTATAGCCAACGTTACGGATGGTAACAATATATTCAGGGTTACGGGCATTGCTTTCGATTTTATCACGCAAATGACTGATATGGACATCGACGATACGGGTATCACCAAGGAAATGATAGTCCCAAACGCCGTGCAGCAGCTGTTGTCGGCTGAGTACCTTGCCGCGGTGCTTGCAAAGGAACAACAGGAGATCAAATTCCTTGGGAGTCAGTTCAATGAGCTCGCCTTTGATATGCACCTCGCGTTGATCGGGTTGAATCGAGATCTGTCCAATCGTGACCGGAGCGTTGTCATTGGTAGAAGGCAAGGTTTGTATGCGACGAATAATGGCTTGTATCCGTGAAATCAGCTCCTGCGGTGAAAAAGGCTTCGTCATATAATCGTCGGCACCGTTATCCAGACCGGCGATTTTATCAGACAAATCCTGCATGGCGGTCAGCATGATAATCGGCACGAGATTGTTTTGACTGCGCAGCTTACGGCATACCTGAATGCCATCCATTTTGGGAAGCATAAGATCAAGTACAATCAGATCAGGGCGAAAATGCTGGATTGCCGTAAATACGGCTTCGCCATCATATACACAGTGTACTTCATATCCAACAAGCTTAAGATTGAACTCTATCAACATTGAAATGGAAGGTTCGTCGTCAACGACAAGAATTTTCTTCTTCATCCATCGAATCTCCTTTGTATAAACACATGATAACCCTATTATCGCAGGGGACTATCATCCTCATATTAAGAATAAGTAAAATGTATGTAAAATCTGCCCGAATCCGACAAGGTGATGGCATATATAATCGAGGTGGCTGCTTATTATGGCATTTCATATTGTTTTGGTTGAACCGGAAATTCCTGCAAATACAGGCAACATATCGAGAACCTGCGCGGCTACTGGAGCTTGGCTGCATTTGGTGCGCCCATTGGGCTTTAATACGGATGATAAAACCTTAAAACGCGCTGGTCTGGATTATTGGCATGCCGTTCATATTGAATATCATGATTCATTTCAGGAAGTTAAGGATAAATACAAGAGCGGGCGTTTCTTTTTTGCAACTACTAAAGCGCAGCAGCTTTACACTGAGTTTACATTTCAGGATGGCGATTTTTTTGTCTTCGGCAAGGAAACCAAAGGGCTGCCACCCGAGATACTGGCTGAGCACCCCGAGCACTTGATCAAGCTGCCAATGACCAAGGATGTGCGTTCGCTGAATTTGTCGAATTCAGCTGCGATTGTTTTATTTGAAGCGCTAAGACAAACGGGATTTGAGGGTCTTGACTAACAAATCTAGGTTTTTAGCAGGATTTTGAGCAAACATAGCGAATAATAATAAAAGACAAGATTCGACATTTTGTGGAGTGGTTCAGGGCTTGTCTATAGGTTCCATTTTTGGTGAAGGTGAGGTGAATTTATAGTGAAGCCAGCAGGTGTTGTGAGAAAAGTAGATCAATTAGGTAGAATCGTGCTTCCGAAATCGCTGCGCAAGCGATATCAAATGAACGAGGGCGATCCTGTTGAAATATTAGTAAGCGGCGATCATATTATTCTGGAAAGATTTCGTCCACGCTGCGTATTTTGCAGTTCGATGGAGCAGGTGACCGAATTTAAAGGGCGCCAGGTTTGTGCGGAATGTATGGGCGAGATCGTTGAAATGAGAGATAAGGAGTAGGCTTCGGCATACTTCGCCCCCATTGGGATACTAATTTTCATGCGGACTTATAAATCAGTTATAACAAGCCAGTTATCCTATAAACAAAGAAAGCATCACGTATTCCCGCTGAGGGAACGTGATGCTTTTTCATTTAACTATTAATTATCATAGATGCGGGATTATCGGCGCTTAAAGGCCTTTAGTCTTGTCATCATTATAACTTGACGTGCACATAGCTACGATAAAGATTAAGAATACCAGATTAATGATCCAAAATGTTGCTGACATCGGCTGCACCCCCTATTGTCTAGTATAACCATGTACTGGGCAAAAGAAAACGGATAAAAGTGAACAATTATTTAAAAAACAAGAAATGTGTCGGCAAAGGACGAAGCTTTCCATCTGAGGGCCGATTAATGACTTGTCCCTCATAGATCAGGCTGGAAGATCCGCCGCCGTCCAGATTGTAAGCATCCTTGACTCCCAGCTGTAACAGCTTGTCCTGAAGCTCCGCCAGTGTGGCGCCGGAACCGCCGCGCTCGTCGTATCCGTCTGTGACGAGGAAAAGCAATTGATCGTTTTTGAAATTGCCGATGACGGTGCGCGGTGCTCTTGCCGGCGAATTTTGCCATTGCGCGGGAATGGCTTGTTTTTTACCATTTTGCAGCAGGACAGGTACGAAGGTAGCCCCGAAAGACGGCTTGAGCTTGTCCAAATCCTCCTGCCGCGAGAACCTGCCGCCAATGAGCTTACGATCGGTGTTCATACCAATGAAAGCAAGGTCCTCAAAGGTCGGTTCAAAGCCATACACGTATTTGCCGTTTAGCATGGTCGTGCTGAGCGGGTATCTTTTGCCTGAACGATCATCCGCGAAGCCGCCGGCATTAATACCGGCTACAGCGCCGTAACGTCGTGCTGCTTCCAGAGTCGTTTCACTGCTGCCCACCTTGTCCTTGCCGAGTACCATTTTCAAAGCTTTATCTGATTTAACATCGACCTTGAGGGCATAGGCCTTATAATTCGGTTCATTCAAATAAAACAACTTCATATCCAGATTGGCGCTGATAGTCTGCTTGGCAGGCTGGGCACCCAGCTTGGTGCTGATTCGACTGTCGAATATGGCCGCCGGACGGTTGGATACGGTATCTGCGGATTGGGCCATGGCGGCCACATCAGCGGTACTTTGCGCATAAAGCTGATAAAATCGTTCAATAGTGGTCCGGGTTTGAACCGCTGCCGTCTTGGCGAGCTCCAGCTTCTGCTCGGACTTTAGCAGCTCATTTTGAATAGAAAATTCTGTTTTTACGTAACTTTGCAAATCAGGGAGCTCAACAGATAGGTGGCTGACCATCAGAAAACAAAAAATGCCTATAAATGGAGCAGCGGCCAAAATAAAGGTGCGGTTAATCAGCTGAATCGGGTTCAAAAGGGAACACTTCCTTATGTGCGCTTATTGCAAGGTATCCAGGTTCTTCTTCAATTCATCCAGCTTTTTCTTCACTTCCGCAAGCTGTGTGTACAATTGGTTACTATTGTCGGTTTTACTATTAGCGCTGTCTTTGGTAAATGCCAGCAATTCATTCAACGAATCGATTTTCGTCTGCATTTTATTCAGATCACCGCTGACGCTTTCTTTGAGCTGGCCCAGCTGCTTCTGATAATCCTGTTGGACTACAAGCAGCTGCTGCTCGGTCTGCTGAGCGATTTGTGCGGTGATCTGCTGACGCATGTAGTCGGTATACAGCTTGGCACCATACAGTCCACCTGTGATGAGCAGCGACCATGCCATAAATAAAAAAAGATACGTTCTTCCTCTGACTTTACTTTTGCTCTTAACTTGTTTCTCTGCTATTGTGCTTGGTTTGCTTGTCCGCACCAAGGGCTGCTGGGTTACCGCAGGGTCAAGGGGCGTATTCATAGTTGACTCACCTTCCTATATTCATTCGGCGAAAGACCGATCCATTTCTTAAATACTTTACTGAAATATTTCTCATCGTCATAACCAACCATGCCTGCGATCTGGGCAATTTTCAAATGAGGATTCAGCAGCAGCAGCTTCGCCTTGTCCACCCGCAGTTGGGTAATGTAATCCGACACATTGATTTGAAATTGCTGCTTGAATTTACGGGAAATATATTCACGGCTTAAGTAAAAATGCTGGGCAATCTCGATAAGCGTAATATCCTGATGATAATGGTTTTGGATATACTTTGCAATCTCAAAAATGGCATTGTTATCCTGCTGTTGGTGCTCCAGCATCTGATTGGATAACTGGATCAGACTATCGGTTAATTGCTCCTGCCACAAGGACAGGGAAAGCTTGCCTTCATCATCAAGCGGAAGGACAAAATCGGAACGGGAAGCATCGATCATGAATTCCGGCTGCCGATCACCGAACCATTCGATCAGCCAGCGGCTGCGCAGAACGGTATATTCATGGCGCCAATGCTCAAGCTCCTCTATGCTGATAGTACTCAGCTTGCCAAGAGCCTGTATCCAGCCTTGAACTGCTTTACCGATCTCGACGGCACTTCCACTGCGTACGGATAAACGAATAGGCTCTGCATAATCGGTAAATACAAGGGCAGGGTGCTGAACGGCGGTCTGCTCCTGATATACGTGTAATTGATTATCCTTGCGCAGCAGATTACGGTGACGCAGAGCGGCCTTCGCTTGCTTGTAAGCAAATGGCAGGCCCGCTGGAAAGGGATGTGCCGGACTCATTCCAATATCCAGATTTCCTTTAATAGATGTCCAGATCCCATTCGCGATATCGTTAAGCAACTCTTCACCCGTGTTGGCTCCATATAACAGCACAATGATTTCATCCTCACTGTTCCAGTAACGGTAGGCAATACCTTGTGGCGGCTTTTGCTGCAGAAATTCATTACAAATGTTCGTAAGCGAAAAAAATAATAGGTCCAGATTGGACTGGAATTTACGCTTCAGACTGCCGCTCATGGTTTCAAGACTAATAATAGCCAGTCTGCATTCCTTCATGTCGCGATCGAGACCGAATTCCTGGGAAAGTGCTTCAGCGGCAGCTTCAAAGCCGTGCGGTTCCATAATGAAGTTGGACAACACTTTATCCCAATATACCGGTCGAATCTGGTTCATCTCGATATTGCGCTGCTGCTGCCGCAGACGTTCAGCTTCTTCCTGCTGCCAGCATTGAGCGGCTTTACGAACCGCTGCCTCCAACTGATCGGCGTCGATCGGCTTTAAAATATAATCCATACCCCCATACTGAACCGTATGACGTACCAGCTGAAAATCATCGAACCCGCTGATTACAATTGTTTTTCCTGAAGGATGATTGGTTTGAAGCCATTCCAGCAGCTTAAGACCGTCCATCAAGGGCATCATCATATCGGTAAAAATAATTTGTGGTTTGTGCAAAGTGATTAGTTCCGTTGCTTCCTGTCCATCGTGTGCTTCATATATGTGATCAATGCCAAGCTCTTCCCAAGGGACCAGCAGCTTAATGGCTTGTCGTACATGTTTTTCATCATCAATGATGATGGCTTTCATAATCCATCCTCTTTTCATGGTAAAACTTGCTTCGGTACAGGGAATAACAATGTAATTCGAAAACCGCCCTGCTCAGGCTGATCCAAACGCATATCCGCTTCACCGTTAAAGTAGAGCAGCAGCCTGCTCTTGACATTATAAAGCCCAATGTGACTGGCTTGCTCATTATCAAAGGGATCCAGGTTCTGCTTCAGCTGCTCCAGCAAAGCATCGAACTGTTCTTGTGGCATTCCTCTTCCGTTATCTTCAATGACAAGCTTGACATGTTTGCCATCCCCTGTCCACGTACTGGAAACAATGAGCTGGCTGTGCGGATTTCGATGATCAAAACCGTGTTTAAAATAGTTTTCGACAAGCGGCTGCAGCAGCATTTTGGGGATTTGCAAGGACTGAGTCGATTCCTCTATATCATACCTTACTGTCAGCTCATTCTCAAAGCGCTGAAGCTGCAGCTGCAAATAAGCTTTTACATGGTTCAACTCCTGCTGCATCGTCACAATGCTCTCATTCGTGTTCATGCTGTAACGCATCATTTTGGCTAGCGCAGACAGCAGTTGATAAATTTTGGGGGCCCCGTGCTGAAGTGCGAGTGTTCCGATCGATTGCAGTGCATTATATAGAAAGTGAGGATTGATTTGTGCCTGCAGCGCTTTGAGCTGATTGGTTTTATTGGCAATATCAAGCTTGTATTCGCTCATGATCAGATTGTTGATCGTCTGCATCATCAAGCGGAAGCGCCGAGCGAGAATACCGATCTCATCATTGCTGGTCGCTTGAATGTCAACGTCCATATTGCCCGTCTGGATTTTACTGATATACCCGAGCAAATTACGGATAGGGGCCGTAAACCGGAAGGATATATAGAGTGT
This sequence comes from Paenibacillus baimaensis, assembly GCF_025567575.1. Classification (NCBI taxonomy): domain Bacteria; kingdom Bacillati; phylum Bacillota; class Bacilli; order Caryophanales; family Paenibacillaceae; genus Paenibacillus; species Paenibacillus baimaensis. The sequence goes on from NZ_JAOQIO010000103.1 coordinate 97,446, forward strand.
TGCCGAAATGACGACAATTAGAAACAGGCTGAAAATCATCGCATTGATAATCGTAAGCTCTCTGGCATTTTTGTAGAGACTTTCATATGGAATGCGTTTAACCAAGGTCCAGTTCATATAAGGTGCGGTCATACGTTCATAAATGTGGACACCGGAAAACTGCTTGCTTTTGAATTCAAAGCTGCCGCTGTTTGCATTCTGCGAAATCAGATGTTGAACCCACTGCTCATTCAGGACATGCCCCAAGGAGGCTGTATCCGCGGAATAAATAATGGTTCCCTTTTCATCGAGGATGTAGAGCTCCTCCTGCTCCTGTGAATACAGCTCTTCACAGATTGAGCTAATGACTTCCAGATCAAAATCAATGGAAAGAGTACCGAGCTCCTTTTGGGTAATGGCGTTGCGTATGGAACGATGTAGCGTGATGACTGTGGAAGGTGGCGCGTAAAACAATCTGCCGGTTCCGTAATCATGACTGACATGGGTGGGTTCCATAAAAACCTCCGCATTGTTTGCCTGCGTGTATTTGGGAGGTGGGCCTTCACTGGGAACCGGATTTCGTTCTGAGATCAAGAGGGAACGTTCGCTTTTGGCCATATATAAATACACTTGTCTGATTTCCTTGACGGAGTTGGCAATACCAAGAACACCTCGGGTGATTTCGCTTCTGCTGAGGTAATCGGTATCGCCATTTTCGATAATGCTATATAAAGTACTGTTATTGTAGATGGATAATGAGCTTTGCTCGATGACATTCAAATAATTCATCATGTTTTTGTTGGCTTGGTGAATCAGATTTGAATTACTTATAACGGATTCATTAGAAACCGTTTGTTTGGTAAAGAAATAGGTGATAATAATGGAGGTCGAAATGGGTACGATAGTGGCGACTAGCAGAAAAACAATAAGTTTATTGCGGATACTGCTGCGAATCATACGCGTCCTCCTTAGGGTTTCGCTTTAGCGAAACCGACTTCGTAAGCATCTGCTCAGGGTTTCGCTTTAGCGAAACCGGCCTCGTAAGCATCTGCTTAGGTGTAACTCGACAAGTGCACAACCATTGTATCAAGGGGTATCAATAAATTCCACCTGTTGCGTCACCATTGTCAGTGTTCTAGTGTGTCAAATCTTTCTATACTGAGAACATAACTCGCATCGAAAGGAGAAGGATGCCATGAAAGCAAAACAAAAAGGCACGGGTTGGCTCCCTCAATTGGTCTTTGTTGGTCCGGCCGTATTTTTCTTCATAATCATCGTTGTCATACCGTTCCTGATGAGTATTTACTACTCTTTTACTGAATGGAATGGGGTCTCAACAACAATAAAATGGGTAGGATTCGATAATTTTAAGCAAATTATAGTGGGGGATCAAGATTTTCACAAGTCATTCTGGTTCACAACCCGCTTTAGTGTCGTTATGGTTATTTTAACCAATGTCGTTGGATTTGCACTGGCTTTACTACTGACACAGGCGCTCAAGACCCGTAACGTATTACGTACCGTGTTTTTTATGCCCAATGTTATCGGGGGTCTGCTGTTAGGCTTTATCTGGCAGTTCATCTTCGTAAAAGGCTTTGCAACGATCGGCGAGATTACGAATATCGGGTTTTTCCAGCTTCCATGGCTCGGCGATGCGCCAACAGCGTTCTGGGGTCTCATTATCGTCAGCGTATGGCAGACTGCCGGGTATTTGATGATTATCTATATCGCGGGATTAGCAAATGTACCCAAGGATATATTAGAAGCTGCTTATCTCGATGGTGCGACTCGCTGGCAAGTATTGCGTTCCATTACAGTCCCATTGATTATGCCATCGGTTACCGTCTGTCTGTTCCTGGCGATCTCCTGGGCATTCAAAATGTACGATCTTAACGTTTCCCTCACGAAGGGTGGCCCATTCAACTCGACGGAATCGGTCGCACTCAATATATACAATGAGGCGTTTTCGAATAACAGATATGGTCTGGGGACAGCCAAATCACTGATTTTCTTTGTAGTGGTTGCCGTGATTACGGTCATTCAGGTGTGGGTAACGAAGAAAAGGGAGGTTGAAGTGTAATGGAAGCGAAAAACACCTACAATCTTCGGATATTCGGCCTTGAGATTCTCGGTATTCTGCTGGCTGTGCTGTTTCTGGTTCCTTTTTACTTTGTTATTGTGAATTCGATGAAATCCTTTGGTGAGATACTGATCAACTCGGCTAATTTGCCAACGTCGCTTAATTTTATGAATTACACCAAGGTATGGAGTATTATGAAGTTTCCGCAGGTGTTCTTGAATTCTTTGCTGGTTACGGTTTTCAGTAATATCGGGTTGGTTATTATCAGTTCCATGGCAGCATATCGATTGGTACGCTCTCCGAGCAAGTTTAATAACCTGATTTTCCTTGCTTTTGTAGCGGCAATGGTTATTCCCTTTCAATCGATCATGATCCCGCTGGTTCGTGTAGGCAGCCAAATTGGTATTATGGACAGTATTCCGGGTCTGGTGATCTGCTATTTCGGATTTGGAGTTTCATTGAATGTGTTCCTGTACCATGGGTTCATTAAATCAATCCCTATTGAAGTGGAAGAATCGGCAAGAGTGGATGGCTGTTCACCGTATGGTGTATTCTGGAAAATTGTGTTCCCGCTGTTAAAGCCGATGACTGTAACCGTTGTACTGCTGAACAGCTTATGGATATGGAACGATTTCCTGCTGCCGATGCTGGTGTTAAGCAGTCCGGATCTTAGAACGATTCCGCTTGCAACGTTCTCCTTCTTCGGCCAATATACGAAGCAATGGGATTTGGCTTTGGCTGCATTGGTGCTGGGTGTGCTGCCGATCGTAATCTTTTTTCTGGCGATGCAAAAGCACATTATTGAGGGGATTACGGCGGGCTCTGTGAAGGGCTAAGCTTGTGTGTGATGTGTGAATGAACTTGCTTTTGGGGGTCATACCTGGGTGGCGCTGCATCATTTGTCACCCGTTAAATAAATTAAATTCTAGGGAGGCTAATTAAGATGAAAAGAATGAAAAAAATGACTGCAATCAGCTTAACCGCTTTGTTATTCGGATCTGTACTAGCTGGGTGTGCGAAAAGCGAACCTGCACCAGGCGCGACAGGTGGTACCAACACAGGAGCTGCAGGCGGGGCGAAAAATATTACGCTTAAAATGTTCCAATTCAAAGTGGAAATTGCTGAACCATTGGGTAAGCTTGTTGCTGAGTACGAGAAGGCTAATCCAGGCGTGAAGATTCAAATCGACACTGTAGGCGGTGGCACGGATTATGGTGCGGCGCTGCTGGCCAAGTTCAACTCAGGCGACAAGCCGGATATTTTCAACAACGGTGGTTTCTCCGATCTGGACAAGTATATTGAGCATCTGGAGGATTTGTCCGATCAGCCTTGGGTAAAGGATTTGGTTACAGTGGCTAAGGAGCCCATGACGAAAAACGGCAAGCTGTACGGTCAGCCGTTAAACCTTGAGGGCTATGGATTTATTTACAATAAAGACTTGTTTAAACAGGCTGGTATCACGGAAACACCGAAGACGTTATCTCAGCTTGAAGCCGCGGCTCAAAAGCTGCAGGATAAAGGCATCACGCCTTTCGTGAATGGCTATGGCGAGTGGTGGGTACTGGGTAACCATTTTGTTAACCTTCCGTTTGCTTATCAATCCGATCCAAACGCATTTATCGATGGCTTGAACAAAAAAACAGCCAAAATTACCGGCAATGCTGCTTTTGATAACTGGGTTAAGCTGTTTGATCTGCAATTAAAATACGGCAACAAAAACCCGCTGCAAACCGACTACAAAACTCAAGTAACTGAATTCGCAACAGGTAAAGCGGCTATGACGCAGCAAGGTAACTGGACACAGCTGCAAATTACACAAACGAATCCGAACATCAACGTCGGACTTATGCCAATGCCGATCAGCGAAGATGCTGCAGCCAATGACAAGCTGCCAGTAGGTGTGCCAAATAACTGGGCTATCAATAAAAATTCGCCGAACAAGGAAGAGGCCAAGAAGTTCCTTAACTGGATGGTTTCCTCCGATATCGGTAAAAAGTATATCACTGATGAATTCAAGTTTATCCCTGCCTTCACGAACATTACTGCCGATGAGAAGATTCTTGGACCTCTAGCTGCAGACATTATGAAGTACAGCAAAGAAAACAAAACATTAAGCTGGAACTGGTTCAAATTCCCAGGCGGAGAAGCATCCAGCAAGAAATTCGCTGCCACCATGCAGGCTTATGTAGCCAAGCAAAAAACGAAGGATCAAATGTTCGACGAATTCCAAAAAACTTGGGATAGCCTGGGCAAGTAATGCAATATCGTAATATACAGCAGATTGTGTAAGTAAACTAGTATTGAATGGCCTCAGCGCTTGCGCTGGGGTTTATTTTTTTTGCAAGGGGGTTAGCATCTGGGAGGAAAGAGGGAGAAAGTGTCCGTATTCTATGCATGTTGAAAACAAATGCCTGTATATCCCTATATACGTGGCTATAGGCGGTTTATTGGCGATTTGTTCATTTAACATAGACAGGTGCACGCTGGTACAATAACAAATGAACAAGCGCAGATGACATATATATAAAGAAATCAGGTAAACCTGCTGACGGGGGACATGCATGATAACAAGGCTGGGATCAGGTGTTAAAAATTGGGTGGATTCAAGGCGATTGCATATTCCCGCGGAAAAGCGGCTGTCCAAGGATGCAACTACGTCCTTGTTCATTCATTTTTGCTTTCAATTCGGAGCTTCGATGTCCGGAGTGTTTCTCACCTTGTATTTGTGGAGGCTTACACATAGTCTGTGGATTAACGGTATGTATAACATCATCAACTATGCGGTTGCCCCATTTGCTTTTATGCTGGGTGGCCTGCTTATCAAAAAAAAGGACCGTATGGTCACCTACCGCTTCGGAATCGCGCTAATCGCTTTATTTTATCTGGTTGTCGTTCTGGCCCAGGAGCGGGTTGTTGATTATTATGTGTTATTTGCTATTTTTGGCGGCATGGCAGGGGCCTTTTACTGGGCAGGATATTTAACCTTGATGTATGATGTGTCAACGGAACAGAACCGTATCCGATATTTGGCTATGAATATGATTGTGTTTACGTTGGCGGGTCTGATTGGTCCTGCTTTGGCTGGGTATATCATTCGTCAAAACAGCGGTTTGCAAGGATATACGATTGTATTTTCTATCGCTTTCCTGATGTTCCTGATGGCCGCGATCGGGAGTCTGCGGATCAAAACAAAGGCAACGCATCACAAGGCCTATTATTTGAAATACGTCGGTCTGCTCATGAACAAAAACAGGCTGTGGTTCAAATCGCTATTTTGCTTCAGCATTCTTGGTATTCTCCAGGGGATGATGATGTTTTTGCCAAGCATTTTACTGTTTAAAATTGTAGAGCGAGAGGATCTGGTCGGTTATCTGGGGATGCTGTACGCAAGTCTTGGTATAGCAACAGGCATGTATATTTCACGTTACGGCAGAGATGGTTGGGCCGGGCGGTTTATTATTATTTCGACGATTGGCTGTGTAGCAGGGAGCCTGTTGTTAGTATGGAAGCTAAACTTGTATACGGTAATTTTGTTCATGATCCTGTACTCGATCTGTGCACCGCTGCAGGGGAATACCATCACCTCCTATTATTTTCGAATCATGGGCACACTTCCATTAAAGGGACAGCTGCGTGTGGAGTCCGTTGTGATGAGGGAAACATTTGTGAATGTGGGACGGATTGTTGCGATATTTGTGCTGATTATTTTGAACCGCTATGCAGGAGATTGGACCTTGCCCTGGGTACTGCTGGGTGCATCAATTGTCCAAATCGGGATTTATTGGTTGATAGAGCCGTTACGGCAAACTGCAGTGGACTCGGCAGCTGATTAAAGCATGATCATGAATATAACGATTAAGGCTGACTCAGACGGCGACGAACGCTGGCAATTGCCCATAACAAAATAGGAAACACGACAAAGCCTGTTAAAATATAAAAGGTGCCGCTGGTTGAAATAAAATGAGCCAGCTCCTGCAGGTTGTTCGATACCCAAATCGACATCACGGTAATGAGAACCCCGAGTGGCAGTACAATCGAGCGATAGCTGGTGAGCTTCAGCCAGTCGGCAGCACCTACTGCAAACGTGTAATAAAATAGTGACAGCTTGGAAAAGGTCCCAAGTACCCATATCATCATGATCATGGCCTCGACATGCTCGAAGAAGTCGGCCAGCATAATGTACCGGGAAGCAAACAAAACAGGATATATAATACGTCCTGCCAGCGTTCCCATCAATAGAAGAATCGCAAGATTCATAATAACCATCGTGAATGTGACCGCGGCTACGGAGATATGGGCCCATTTTAAGGCTTTGTGCGGGTCTTTCAGTGTTGGGTACAAGTACGAAATCAACACAAATTGACAGAACCAGCCCTGTACGACAAGGGAGCCTTTGATTGGAGGAACCAGACCATTCTCCAGAAATGGCTGTAAATTCGTCAGCTTCATATCAGGGATAATAAAAAAAATCGTAAGCAGCAGCAGCAGGAGCACGATCGGTATAAACAGCTGGACACATCTTGCAATGACCTCGATCCCTGCGCGGACTGCAAATGCACATACCAGTACCATGCTTGCAGCAACGACTATAAGGGGTGTTTTTTTGAAAAAGTTACCGACGATGAACTCGGAGTAGTCCCTAACGGTAGCCCCGAGGATATGCAGATTAAATAATAAAAACACGAATCCGACGATTTTGCTTATGTATTTACCAAGAATCGACTCCATATACCCAAAAATGCTCTGATCGGGATAATATTGATGCAGCCGATAGGCCACCCATACCATCACAAATCCGCAGACACTGCCGATTATCGGTGTGAGCCACATATCGCGACCCGCTAAAGCGGTTGTAGCAGAGGGCAATAAAAGAATAGCCGTTCCCAAAACGGTTTGATACATCAAAATAGCCATCTGGGCGGATGAGATCTGTTCCTTTGCATTCATAAGCTTAAAATTCTCCTCCTTCTGCCCACCGTTTCCATCTTGATGCATACAGATCAGGCAAAGGTCAACTTGGAGGAGGCTTCAACAGCTCTCCAAGAGGTTTGTAGACGGACTCAATAAACTGAGTAGGTCCAGGTAAACCTGTCTTAACTATCAAAAGTATAGCTAATATCCATCCTATAGCTATAATCCATAGAAATGCCCACTTATCCTTCGTCTGCTGCTGAAGTTTCCCCCACTCAGCTCCTACAATCAACGCTATGGCCACAGTTACATAAATAATATTTGTCCATATTATTGGGAATCCACTCCTTTTTCTGGTGAGGTTGCATCGGGATTAGAGATTCCGGGTCTGACAATATGAGAACGGGAAACGATCCTGACCTCCATCTTGGAGAATATATCACTCCAATTCGCCTTCGCTGTTTTCCAGGCTTGTGGATGCTTTCTGTGAAAGGCATCGGCAAATCCAAAAATATCGCTGTGGAATCGCTCCTGTGCGGGCTGCAGAGCTCTTTTTGCCCGATTTTCAATCAATTTATCTACACTGATCTCAATTGTTTTGACCCATTCCGGCTCCATAAGGCTGATTCCGGTCGTATTCTGCTGTACATCTTCCTCGGTCTCGATATGTACGTCCATATGCCAAACACCATTCACAATGCTTGGAAGCAGCTGGGTGTAGCTGCGGATCATACGCAAAGACACGGAGCCTTTGGAATGACTTGGAGCTACGGTAATGACGGAGGTTTTGAGCTCGTCTTTTAACCATAAAATACCGCGTGCTGCCTGGCTGTCTAATTTTCCGACCATTTTTCCATCCTTGAGAATAGCACTTCCCTGAATATAAGCAATAGTTTGGTTAGGTTGCTTATCCGGTTCGGGAGGCAGTATGACGATATAGGGAAGCGCTGCGGCATTGGCGTCTCCCGTCAGCATTTCTGCCAATTCTTTGATGGTTACCTGCAGGCCTGTATGAAATTTGGATATTTCCCGCAGTACCTCTGACGAATTTCGCTCCAGAGGTGGTATTAGTTGCAAAGAATCCTTACCCATGCCCTTACTAATAAATACATTGGCCCGTTCCCGTGGCTCCGGTGATCGCAGCATGTAATCGACATCTTCGCGAATTCCCTGCTGAGCCCGTGCTTGTCCAAAAATGTACACCTCGTTATGTCCCCAAAACACTTCCCGCGGCAGCCTTTCTTGAAGATGTGACATTGCATCGGCAATGGAGACGCCTTCAGCGGAAATGACCATCGTTTCTGCTTGTGTACCTCCTTTGGATGAGGTTCCTCCCAAGGAAGCACTTCCTCCGCCTTCTGCTTTTGGTATGAACACCTGAACGGACAGCTCCATCTGCCCTTCGCTTTTTTGATCGATTGCAGCTCCCATAACAAAAGCCAGATCATTAATTTCTTTTCGGTCCCAACAGCCTGTGGTAATGATCAACACAAGAATGTAAAGGAGCAGTATCATGAGGATTCGGATAAACCGATGACTGAGAGTGGCATCAGGTTTGCTGCTCATGCTAAGATGCCCCGCCTTTGTCAGATCCTGGTTTGTTGTTGGCGGATTGTCGAATGCTGTCAGAATTGCCTGTCAGATCAGGTCTGGTATTCAAGCTCCATAGGGGAGCACGGATGAGCACATCCTTCCATTCGCCTTTTTTCATGGGAGCCATTGCAGACAGATAAGGTACTCCGAAGGAACGAAGCGAGCTGAGATGAATCACGAGCATGATGACTCCCAGCATCAAACCAAGCAAGCCAAGCATACCTGCCAGCAGCATGATCGGAAAGCGCAGCAGCCGTATCGCAATGCCAAAAGTGAAATGAGGAATCATAAAGGAAGCGATTCCGGTCAAAGCAACAACCATAACCATTGGGGCCGATACCAGACCTGCCGAGGTAGCCGCTTGTCCAATAACGAGTGCGCCTACAATGCTCACGGCCGCACCCACCTGCTTAGGTAACCGAACGCCAGCCTCGCGTAAGCCCTCAAACGTAATTTCCATTAGCATAGCTTCGACCAGAGCGGGAAACGGAATATCCTCACGGGATTTGGAAATGCTCAACAGGAGTGTGGTAGGAAGCATTTCTTGATGATAGGTTAGTACAGCCACGTACATGGAAGGGCCTAACAAGGCAAATACCAGAAAAAAATACCGCGTCCAACGAATGAAAGAACCGAGCAAATAGCTTTGATAGTAATCTTCAGGTGACTGCAGCAGGGAATAAAGGGTAGTCGGAGCTACTAATGTAATTGGAGTCCCATCCACCAGCACGGCAACACGCCCTTCCAGCAGACCGGCCGTCACGACATCGGGGCGTTCGGTGGATTGGACCTGTGGAAATGGAGATTTTCTGGAGTCACGGATGAGCTCCTCTATATATCCGCTTTCCAAGATTCCATCGATATCAATACGTTCCAGCCGCTCCGTCATTTCTTGTAACAAGACTTCATCTGCCAAGGTATCGATATAGGCGATAGCAACCTGAGTCTGGGTATAGCGCCCGATCTGAATCGTTCTCAGCTTGAAGGAAGGACTGCGGAGCTTGCGGCGCAGTAAGGACATATTGGTGCTCAAGGTTTCGGTAAAGCCTTCTCGGGGGCCGCGGATAACGGATTCAGACATCGGCTCTTCAATGTTTCGTTTCTCCCATTTGCTTAAACCAAAAGCTAACCCAAAGTTCTCTCCATCTAAAAGAATGACGGGCATACCTTTCGAAATAGAGGCTACGACCTCTTCAAAGGTAGTCACGTTTTCAGATTGAGAGACTGGCAGAATCTCCTTAAGCGCGGATAAAAGCTGACCGTCCTCCAGCTTTTGCTCTTTCATAAGGGAAGTTAGCACTTGTCGGTCCAGCGCTATCGCATCCGTCAAACCCTCGATATAAAACAAAACCGCATCAATTTGGCTGCCAAATGAGAATGGATGAACGACCAGATCCGGGCAATCGACATAAATCGTTTGCAGGTGCTCGGTATTCGCCTTCAGTATAGCCGATAACGGCGTACTGGATTGAGGCGTGAATTCAAATACAGGATTTTTGTTCGGGTGTATTGGGCTCATGGGACTCTTATCCTATTCATGAATGATATGGAGGTTATTATCTCCTGCATCGCCCATTTCTATTACTATCCAGATTATCAAGCAAGTCATGATTTGACTTTGACTGATCCCTGCTCAAGTCGGGCTATCCAGGGTTCAATAGATTCCTCGCCATTCACAAATAAGCGCTTTAACAGCAGGCGGTTCTGGTCACGTGTGGTTAAGCCTTGATCAATGGTGAAGGCATAACGGAAGCCATGCTCTTGAAGCAGTTTCAGTGTAGTCTCATTTTTTTCACCATAAGGATAGCAAAATACAGTCGTATTGATCTTCAACTGTTCATCAATTTGACGTTTGGCTTCACTGATTTCAAAGGCTTGGCTTTTTGCAGATAGCTTGGGCAGGTGAGGATGCGTCATGCCATGAGGTTGTATATCCCAGCCTGCTTCATGCATTTCCTTGATTTGATCCCAATTGAGGAAATACCCGTCCTCAGTTGTGCCGGGGGATACAAAGAGCGTAGCGTGAAAGTTCAGTTGTTTTAACAGCGGCAGGGCATGCTCGTAATTATCCGCGTATCCGTCATCAAAGGTGAGCAGAACAGGTTTCTTCGGAAGCGAGGTTGTTGTCCCATCCATATAATCGATAAATTGCTGCAGCGTAAGCGTATGGTAGCCGTTTTTGGATAAATAGAGCATTTGCTCCTCGAATTTAGCTGGTGTAATGACAGCGCGATTGCCGGGATCAATAGTAATGCTGTGATAGTTTAATACGGGAATGTGCTGGGGCTGCTGCTGGGTAGTTGCCTGAGCAACTACTGTTTGGGCAGTTTCTGATGCAACCGAAGCCGAAGTCTCAGTTGTAGATATAGGGTCATTTGCTGGAGCAGCAGGTACTGTTGAGGCATCAGGAAACATAGACATATAAACGGAGGGCTTCAAGGGTTCAGACATTTGGCTGTCAAAAGGCGTTTGTATTTGCAGCGGTATATCGGATTCAGCAGAACGTACAGACGGTGAGATGAGCCGTGACCAAGATAGACTGATCAACAGCACTAGACAGCATAGTAGTAAAGCATACCATTTATAGGAAATGAAAGAGCTCTTCAAAGGTCCTTCAGTTGGTTTTAGCAGACGATTCATAGCCCTTGGACAACTCCCTTCGGGAAAATCTACTACTATGCATATGGATTGTGTACACTTTTATACCTGTATCTAATTGCCTGATGTGCTTGAAAGTACAGGCAACGGCGGAAGTTCAGCCACCACGTGCCCATAAGTAACAAGCGCTTCTTCTCCAAGCGGGCTCAGACGATAAACACCTCGTTCGACTCGCTGGAACCATCGATAATAATTTTTTTGTAATAAGCCGGCGGCCTTGGAGTTACCCGTTAATTGACGCAGGCGAAGGGGACTTAAGGTGCCGTGGTGATGAAGCAATTGTGCCAAATGGAGTGCCTTCTCACGGTACGAAGTCATCAGCTTTCGCTTGCTGCTGCCGCCTACATTGTAATCTGCCCGACGCTCTTTGAATTCCTTCACAATGCCTTCTGCCGCCCTTTTATTGAGACGAGGCAGCTTGGTTGGCGTGTACAGCGTAGCGTCAGACACACAACCAGTCACACTGATGGTCTCATCTATTTCATCCAATGCAGCTATGTAGGACAACGAGGGTGAGGTCAAGCTTAAATCCGGTGAAGAAGCTGCTGCTGTTAAAGGAAGCGAGGCTGTTAACATGTCCTCAGGAGCCTTGGATGGATGGCATTCGATATGTACAGCCGGCTGCTTTCGTTTAAAAAATTGTACGGTTATCATGCCAATTCCGAGCATTTGGCACAGCTTGCGCAGCTCCGGCCAACTGGCTCCATGAGGAGCGCGTCCCTTATTCGGAAGCTCAAAAGCGACGTATACACAACGGCTTAGACGAAGCCGATCAATGCCCTGTAGGAGCAGTGGGATCGAAAAGTATCTTTTTAATTCAACAATAACTGGCTGCTCTTCACCACGGATAGCGACGAGATCACAATGGCGAACTTCACCTCTGACTGAATAGCCTTGCTGCTCGAAGAAGGATTTAACCGGTGCATAGAGCTCGGTCTCGGTTTTGATCGGCACGGTTGTCGCTCTCCTTTGTATAGGGTTATTTACCCAAATTACAACTATTATAGCACAGATCGAATCGTTGAAATCTTATACGGCTGCTTTTTCAATATTGAAATTTTTGTCTAAAATTTTAGGTCAACTTATCCTCCTTCATTGCATACTTATTTATTACACTTCAATTTTGATGGTACCGCATAGGCGACGTCCCTAACGTAAGAAGTCAGCTCTCTTTTCAAAAAACGGTTTATGCTTGCGAAGTCAGTTTTCCTTCGGAAAACTTGGCACATGCTTACGAACGGCACATGCTTACGAAGTCAGTTTTCCTTCGGAAAACTCTTAGGAGGTTAACCCATGGACATATTCAAAAAAATTTCGGACCATCGCACGGAAATCGACCGATTGGCATGGACGGGAACGTTTGCCGAATATATTGAGATGGTTCGTCAAAGGCCCTACCTCGCAATGACCGCCCATAGCAGGGTATATCGCATGCTGGCTGCACAGGGAATCGGGGACGAGGCTAATAAACGGCGGTATCGCTTTTTTGATCAGGACATTTTTGGTCTTGACAATGCGATAGAAAAGCTTGTGGAAGAGTATTTCCATTCTGCAGCAAGGCGTCTGGATGTCAGGAAGCGGATTCTGCTGCTGATGGGTCCGGTGAGTGGAGGCAAGTCCACCATTGTGACGCTGCTCAAGCGGGGCCTGGAGCAATTTTCACGAACTGACGAGGGAGCCGTCTATGCCATTAAAGGTTGCCCGATGCATGAAGAGCCTTTGCATTTGATTCCACAGCAGCTGCGCTTTGATGTGGAGCAGGAGCTCGGTGTGAAGATCGAAGGGAGTCTCTGTCCTTCCTGCCAAATGAGGCTGCGTACAGAATATCAAGGCCGGATCGAGGATGTGATGGTCGAGCGGGTGTTCATTTCCGAGGAAAGCCGCACAGGCATAGGCACGTTCAGCCCATCGGATCCCAAGTCGCAGGATATTGCTGATTTGACGGGCAGCATTGACTTTTCAACCATAACGGAGTACGGCTCTGAATCCGACCCGCGTGCCTATCGGTTCGATGGAGAGCTGAACAAAGCGAATCGGGGCATTATGGAATTCCAGGAGATGCTGAAGTGCGATGAGAAATTTTTGTGGAATTTGCTGTCACTGACACAGGAGGGGAATTTCAAGGCAGGACGTTTTGCGTTAATTTCTGCTGATGAGCTGATTATTGCCCATACGAATGAATCGGAGTACAAATCATTTATTGCCAACAAAAAGAATGAAGCTTTGCAGTCGCGGATGATCGTGATGCCGATTCCATACAATTTGAAGGTATCGGATGAAGTGAAAATTTATGAAAAGCTGATCGGGCAAAGCGATATGGCCCATATTCATATTGCGCCTCACTCTTTGCGCGCAGCGGCGATCTTTTCCATACTGACACGGCTTAAGGAATCGAAAAAGCAAGGTATGGATTTAGTGAAAAAAATGCGGATGTATGATGGTGAGGAGGTTGAGGGCTACAAGGAAGCTGACCTTAAGGAAATGCAGAACGAGTATCTGGAGGAAGGGATGTCAGGCATTGATCCGCGTTATGTCATCAATCGGATTTCCAGTGCTTTGATTCGTCAGGGCCTGCAATTTATTAATGCGCTTGATGTGCTACGTGCTCTAAAGGACGGATTGGATCAGCATCCTTCCATTACGAAGGAAGAAAGAGAACGTTATTTGAATTTCATTTCGGTAGCCCGCAAGGAATACGACGATCTGGCCAAAAAAGAAGTCCAAAAGGCCTTTGTGTATTCGTTCGAGGAATCTGCCAAAACCTTGTTCAACAATTACCTCGATAATATTGAATCGTACTGCAATTGGGGGAAAGTGAAGGACCCGATGACAGGCGAGGAAATGGATCCGGACGAAAGGCTGATGCGTTCGATCGAAGAGCAAATCGGTATTTCCGAGAATGCCAAAAAAGCGTTCCGCGAAGAGATCCTGATCCGTATGTCCTCCTATTCACGTAAAGGTCACCGCTTTGACTACAGTAGTCATGAGCGGCTTCGTGAAGCGATCGAAAAGAAGCTGTTCACCGACCTGAAGGATATTGTGAAAATTACGACTTCGACCAAAACACCGGATGAAACGCAGCTGAAGCGAATTAACGAGGTGATCAGCAGACTGGTGGAAGAGCATGGGTATACCGCCTCGTCAGCCAATGAGCTGCTGCGTTATGTGGGCAGCTTGTTAAATCGATAAAAGTTAAGCTTTGAACCAGCCCCGCCGTTGTTCCCAGGAGGACACGGACGGTGCTGGTTATTTGCGATTACGGGTTTCTTGAGTTTCCGGTATGATATGACCTGGGAATTTGAATTAAGCGAAGAGCTCGATGGGCGGAAAACATGTTATGAAGGCACATCGCGGCGAAATTGGTAGAATCCTTAAGGGGAAAAGGCAGTGTATTCACGATCAAGCTTCACAAACAGGAGCTGTCTAATCAAGGGTAAATGTAAATGTAAATTCAAGTTGCCATGCAGCGCCCATTTTCCTTCACAAACTCACCTAGTAGGCGAATGTACATATGATGTACGGTGAGAATCGCCATTCCAGATGGATAAGGGAGAGTTAAAATGACTAAACAAAATGGAACACAGGAGCAGGCCCAGCTTCAAAATGAAATGCTGCCGATATCTATTTCACGTGAGCCCGTAGGTGGTGGCTTTCATGGAGGTGGACATGGAGACGGACATGGCGGCGGACATGGTGGCGGCGGACATCATGGGGGTGGGTTTCATGGCGGTGGTGGATTTCACGGTAATGATTTCCATGGTAATGGCTTTCATGGAGGATTCAACAACTCGTTGTTGCTCCCGCTTGCATTGACGCAGGCTTATAATTATCCATCCTATTATCCGGTACCCTATCCGTATCCGTACCCCTATCAGGCGTATCCATATCCCTATCCATATCCGTATCCATATCCGACGCAACAGCCTTATTATCCGCCTTACCCTGGTAATGTATATTAATCGATGTTTATGACATGGCAGGCATCGTGATTTCAACAGTGGTGCCTGCGCCGATCTCGCTTGTTATTCGCAGTTTGCCACCATGATTTTCGATGATTTTGAATGTGACCATCAGTCCAAGGCCTGTGCCTCTTTCCTTCGTGGTGTAGAACGGCTCTCCGAGCCTCGGAATTCGCTCCTCCGGGATGCCACAGCCTTGGTCAGTAAAGCGGATCATAATTTGGTTCGCTTCTTTCATTTGCAGCTCGATCAGGATCAGGCCGCCTTCGTTCATCGATTCGATGGAGTTGTTCAGTACATTAATAAATACTTGTTTGATCTGATTTTCATCACAATTAATTAATGCCAGATTAGCCGAGGCCTCCGTGATCAGCTCAACATTGTGAAGTGCTGCCTGTGAGCCTACGAGAACTATCGTATTTTGCAAAATAACTCTCAAATCCCTCGGCTGATAAACAACCGACTGCGGTTTCGCAATCACAAGAAATTCACTGACGATAAAGTTGATTCGCTCCAGCTCGTCCTGCATAATCTCGAAATAGGATTCGTATCCTGATATTTTGGACTTCATCAATTGAACGAAGCCCTTTAAGGAGGTTAACGGATTGCGGATTTCATGCGCAACTCCAGCGGCCAGTTGACCAACAATCGACAGTTTCTCGGAGCGGATCAGCATTTCCTCGGCACGCTTGCGCTCACTGATATCTTTGCCGATCATGTATACGCCGCTCATCTGACCGTTGACTACTATGGGGACGTTCAGTATGCTCAATTCGACAATCCCACCATCTTTATGTAGAAAGCTGATCTCATACTGATGGGTTTCTCCGCTCATCGTTCCGGTAAATTGCTTATGCCAACGGTCCAGATGCTCAGGAATAATCAGATGATGAATCGACTTATTTAATAGCTCGATTTCGGAATAGCCGGTTATGGAGAAGATAGCAGGATTAGCGCTGGTGCAATGCCCATGGCTATCAAAAGAACAGATAGGATCGGGGTTATTCTGGAATAATGATTTGTATCGAAGCTCGCTTTGCTCCAGTTGCTTCTCCGCTTTTTTTCGCTCATAGATTGCCTGAATCATCGCATAAGAGCGGGCAAAACGGTTGTCCTCCTCCTGCGCGAGAATAGTTTCAAATATATCATCCTGAAATTCATCCGGGTTATTGCTTTTGTCAAGCTTTTTCAACTCACCGAGCATGCTCTTCACGTTGATAATATGATCTTTATGAATCCACGCGGCAGATGCAGTTTTCGAGAAGGTCTCATTCTCGGGTTTCAAATATACTACCGCTTTTTTGATGTCATATTCGGTAACATGGTTCATATTGACCACATTCATTTGATCGATTAGTCGGAAGCCTTCCTCATACATAGCTTCTTCAAAAGCTTCAAGCGAAGCAGCCCAATAATATTTATCGGTAGCCGTATGAATAACGAATTCCTTGTCCTTGATTTGCTCCAGCTTGACCACCTCATCAGATTGGACGATTAAAATATCGGAGCCTCGTTTTCCATCACGTGTGACTGGGATTTTCTGCATATGTTTTTTCACCTGCCTGCATCGTTTCACAAAAGGTTTAGCACTTTCGATATTGTAGATGGTATGAAGGAATTTGAGGTGTAATCGAAGAGTTAGTCATAAATCTACTGTGGTTTAAATCTCAACGAATAATGAATCCATTATATAGCTACTCGTTTTCATAAGTAAATGGAATCTTTTAAAAAAATGAACAGAACACGCCGCTGTCGCACTTAATGTCGATAATACGTCGCAAATTGGCTGCAGCGTGTAATCAATAATAGGAAGCAAGTCAATAGCGTGTATATTTAATAGGAAAAAGCTATAATATTGATTAATTTAATATATTTAACTTATTAAGTTGTAGGTTGCATAATGGAATAAAAGGAGCTGAAGGAAAATGAATAAACAGGTTAATGGTAAATGGGATGCCGATCATTATGACAGCAATATTAGCTATGTGTCACGGTTAGGAAAAGGTGTTGTCGGGCTGCTGGCGCCGAAGCGGAATGAGCGGATTCTGGACCTTGGCTGCGGGACTGGTGATCTGGTTCAGGAAATTGTGCAGCTCGGCGCAGATTGTATGGGAATTGACGGTTCGGAGGAGATGATTGCTCAAGCGAGAAGCAAATATCCGTCATTAAGGTTCGCAGTAGCTGACGGTCACACCTTTCGTATGGAGGAGTCCTTCGATGCTGTGTTCTCCAACGCCGCGCTGCATTGGATGACAGAGCCCGAGCGTGTGATTCAGTCGGTCAGACTGGCGCTGCGGGAACATGGACGGTTTGTGGCCGAGTTTGGAGGCAAAGGTAATATAGGTGCGATAGCTCAGGCTATATCGGAGGTTCTTGGCACATGGGGTATAGATGCTGATAAGCTCAATCCCTGGTACTTCCCGGCAATCGGTACGTACAGTGCCCAGCTGGAGAAGCATGGCTTCGAAGTGTGCTCCATGGAGCATTACGACAGGCCGACACCGCTTGATGGAGGCGTGAACGGGCTTAGATATTGGTTGGACGCGTTCGCGGGCATGTTCTTTGTCAATCTGGACCCGGAACAACGGGAGGAAGCTTATGTGCGCTGTGAACAGCTGCTGCATACGCAGTTGTTTGACGGTGAACGATGGATCGCGGATTATCGTAGACTGCGGTTTGCAGCAACTGTGATTTAGGAGCAGCAGAAACCAGCAATTACGAACAGCAGCCCATTACCCCGATCCCCGTGTTATTAGGCGAGCGGACAAAATAACTTTTTCCGAATGTACACTCGGATGAGTCAGATTACGCTCCAAGGCCTCCACGGCTCTGGTGCCGAGCAATTCCTTGGCCAGCTCCACTGTAGTTAGTGGAGGTGTGGAGCTGGCACTGGCATCGATATTATCGATACCAATCACCTTGCATCTTGAAGGCACAGGTATCGATTGCTCCTGCAGCAGCTTCAACAGCTTGAGCGCAATTTCATCATTGGCGCAAACAAAGCCATCCGGCAGTTCTTCAGATGAAGATGCGCCCACACGTTTGGCCAACTGCTGCTCCCATATGGGCTGACCATAGGAGATGGTCCATTTTCTCAGTGAATAACCCTCTAATTGGCGTGAGTATTCATCCAAGGCTTGGCGGCAGCCCCACCATCTTTCCTGAAAGCTAACAGAGTAAAGATCCTTTCCCACAAATACAATTCGCTTACAACCCTGTGATATGATCCGGCGGCAAGCCAACCGGGCAGCCTCCAGATTGGCATTCAATATACAATCGGCACGAATGAGCGGCTCCTCATGATCAACAAGAATAATCGGGTCATTAGCTTGATGCAGCTGAGCGAGCTTATGGAGTGAGCGGATCGGAAGTGTACCCAGCACAACAGAGCCAAGGCAGGCTGGACTGGTTATGTCCGTGAGTGGAGAAGACATCGGATTGTCCATCAGCAGCTTGTCGGACGAAAGCACCTGCGTCTGCCACCCATTGTTGCTGCACCCAAGTATCACCCCGCCCAGTACGCGTGACCAGAAGCTGGGCTCTTTTCGTTGTGCATCATGGACCCAAATGGCTACATAAGCAGGAGCAGCTTCAGTGTGGGGCACATCCTTATCGCCGATTAGATCAGCAGCATAGGGCAAGTCCGAGGCAGCATCCGAGACTGTCTTGGGTGGTTTTGGATAGGCACTTCTTTTGTCCGATTTGATTCGATAGCCAAGCGCCCTTGCCATAGCTTCCACTTCAGCTCTTGTGGCTTCACTGACCCCGATCTTGCCTGATAATGCTTGTGACACCGTATATTTGGAAACACCCAATCGGTCAGCAATGAGCTGCATCGTTATTTTGGTATGCTGGCTGGATAAAGGAATCATCCCCTCGTACAAATTCAATTGACTAAACCTCATCATACCATTAAAGTGATTCACGGAAAACCGTCTGTGAACCTAACAAACCTAACAATAATGGAGGTTAATTGAATGAGTAAATCCGTTGTATTTTACGATCAAAGCTTTCCTTATGCAGGAGTGCGCCCTGATGCAGAGGCTTTGAAGCAGCTACGTGAGCATGCGATAATTGCCAATGCCCACGAGCTTGCAGAGCAGCTGCCGTATGCCGATACTTTGATTCATTTGCATGGACCCTATGTACCCAAGGCAGCATGGACGGCAATTATTGAGCATCTGCGTCAGGGAAAGGGTCTTGTGCATTTGGGGGGAGCCCCCTACAAGGTACCGGTATTCGATGACAGGGAAGTGGGCTTAGACACCTCATCCTGGATAGAAGAACCCGAACAAACCGGCTATCATCAGCAGTTGAACATCCATGAAGCGATTGCAATCGATCCTTCACCCATTGCCAGACTTACAGCGAACATGGATATTCCTTTATTCGAAGGCTCGATCGACTTGTTCACAATTGAACCTACATACGGCCTGGTGCTCCATGTGACCAAGGTGGATGATCAGCCTGGACAGCTCGGATCAAGCGGACCTATGGATGCGCATATTGTACCCTTGATGTTTGGTGTAACCGCAGGCAGGGTGAGTCAGGAAGCAGCAGCTCCTGCCGTCCTGATTGAAAATACGAAGGGCGCCTATGCCGGTGGACGCTGGATTATGATTAATCAGCAGTTGAGTACAGCGTTCTGGCATGAGGGCGCAGGGGTAAATGCGCTGCTGGCATGGAGTCGTTATACATCGCTTGGTGTTACCGAGCTGTGGCTGAAAACCAATTATGCCTCTTACGAGCAAGGCGATAAAGTAACGACCAGCTTACAGCTTCAACGACTTGGCAGTGGTAGCGGTACGGATGCAGAATGGACATTTACCTTAAAGCTGAAGAAGGCAAACGATAGTACGGCGATGATTGCGGACCCAAGCTTTTCTTACAAGGACGATCAGTTTACGACTCTATGGCAGGGCGAAACGAAGCAGCTGGCTTCACCTGAGCTTGGATTTGTCCGCAACAGCCTGCCAATCCCGGTGGAGGCCGGCTTTTATATTGTGGAATGTGAGGCGGTATCCACGGATGGAGAAACTCGCCGGCTGCGTCAAGGCTTCTGGGGCATGGATAGCCAGTGGCTGCAGCAGGGTGAAATGATTAGCGTCGACCGTGATTATTTTTGGAAAAATGGCCGTCCTCTGCCTGTGGTCGGTATGACCTATATGACCAGTGATGTGGCCAGAAAGTTCTTGTTTATGCCGAATGTGGCCGTATGGGATCGGGATATGGCACAGATGAAACGGGCTGGTATCAATATGCTGCGTACCGGTATTTGGACGGCCTGGCGCAGTGTGATGTTTGTCGATGGACATCCATATGAGGAAGTGCTGCGGGCTATTGATGCTTTTGTACTGACGGCCAAACGATACGAACTGGAGGTTACCTTCAACTTCTTCGCTTTTACACCGGAAGCATGGGATGGTGTGAACCCTTATCTGGACCCGCGAAGTGTGGAAGCACAGAAACGATTTATTGCAGCAATTGTATCGCGCCATAAGGAATCAACAAATGTACATTGGGACTTGATTAATGAGCCTACCATGTTCGATCCGCGCCGCTTGTTCTCTGGCCCACGTTCATGCCAGGATCCCTTCGAGCGTAAAGCTTTTACTCATTGGTTAAAAGAACGTCATGGCTCCGTCCGCTTACTGCAGGAACGTTGGAATATGACGCCCGATGAGCTGCCAACTTTTGAAGCGGCTCAGCTGCCTGAACCGAATGACATAAATTTTAGAACGACTGAAAATTTGGCAAAAAAAGGTGGACCTTGGCTCGATTACACCTTGTTTACGATGGAGATGCACAATCAATGGGCTGCCAAATTAATCCAGACGATCCGAGCTATTCAACCAAAGCAGCTGGTTACGGTTGGGCAGGATGAGGGTCTCGGAGCGCAGCGTCCATCTCCGTTTTTCTACGCAGAGGCGGTTGATTATACGACGGTTCATTCCTGGTGGAAAATGGATGACCTCGTATGGGATGGTGTCTTTACGAAGGCAGCTGACAAGCCGAACCTGATTCAGGAAACGGGTATTATGTACGTAGAAACGCCGGATGGTCGGGCTAAAAGGAATGAAGCAGAGCTGCGCAATATCCTGGAGCGTAAGTATGCTTATGCGTTCTCGACTGGCGGAGCGGGCGCAGTGCAGTGGATCTGGAATACGAACTTTTATATGAATAATATCAATGAATCGAATATTGGAGCGCTGCGGGCAGACGGAACAGAGAAGCCGGAAGCAGGCGTATCGTATGATTTTGGACAGTTTATGGAATCGATTCGTGACCTGTTTGTCGAGCGTCAGCTTGAGGAAACAGCTGTAGTATTTCCGTATTCGAACGATTTCTCGAATCGCAAGCTGGCTTATGAGGCCACAACGAAGCTGGTGCGTACGCTCTCCTACAGCATGAATGTGCATGCACGTGGTTTAAGCGAATATCATTTGGATTCTTTATCGGATTGGTCACCGAAGCTGATTATCGTACCAAGCGCGCACAACTTCAGTACGGAGGCGTTGGATAGGCTTGTTGCTCATATTAGTGAGCAAGGAGGCGTGCTGCTCATTACCGGTCCTGTAGGTCTGGATGAATATTGGCGTCCTCAATCGAGACTTACGGCCGAGGTCGGCCCGACAGTCGTGACCAACCTGCTGCGTGAAGAGCTGCTCGAAATCAGCGGACGGAAGCTGCCGGTTTCATTCGGCGGTGCGCGGATTGCCGATGCCAATAAGCAAAAGCCTGCACCGACGCAAGCAGGGTCTGCCAGCGAAGGCGCGGGCTCGATGGGATACACAGGCAACACTAAGCTAACAGATGTACAACTGGGGCAAGGTCGGTTAATCTGGTGCCCATTGCCGGTAGAGTTGAACGAACGAATCGAGCCATTAGAGGAGCTGTATAAGCTGGCGTTAGCGGCATCAGGGGTTTCAGAGGAGCTGGAATGGCAGCAGGGAGGCGATTGCCCGGGTTTGTATGGTCGCAAGCTAAGCTTTCGTGATGGTGCATTGTACATCTTTGTCTCGGAGTATGCGATCGATACGGATATCAGAATCAAGGATCCTGTTACCGGGGTAGGTTATGCTTTTGTCGTGGAAAGCGAACGGACGGTTATGTTTGCAGCTGATCTTCAAGGTGAAATCACGGCTGTATACAGGCCGGAAGAAGTTACGATTATGAGCTGGTAACAGCTATATTTGTCCATAAGCAGAGACCCATTCAACAGGAATTCCAGATCTTTTATACAACAAACGGGGCAGGGTTCTAATCCAGGACCTTGTCCCTATTTTTAAAAAAGAAAATGATGTTCGCAGCACTAAAAATCTGCTACAATCATCGTAGTAAACCCATCATCATAGAGAAACCTAATCAAAATGTAAGCGTTTTAATTATTTGGGTATAGCAGCTAGAGGGGAGCTTGAATTACAATGACCATGCTACTTAAATACAGATGGTTGAAATATACCTTATGTGCCGTTGTGATAAGTATGTTGTTCATGGCTTATGAAATTATTACGGTTGAAGGGGAAGCCAGCACCCCGCGTTTTGTGCTTATGAGGCTTGAAGATATTGGCCCAGGCGGACAGTATGAAACGATGGAACAGCTGGGTAAGCTTCGAACGGTGCTTGAATATTTACGTGATCAGCAGGTCGTGTACCATTTGGCCGTCATTCCACGGTGGATCAGCATGCCAGCGGATGGAAGCCCTTATGACGTTTCACTTGATCAAGCGGATAGTCCTTACATAGCGGCCTATCAGAAGGTATTGAAGGATGCGGTCGCCAATGGAGCAACACTGGGTATGCATGGATATACGCACCAGGTGGGCAGTGTTCGCCGTGATGACGGACATCAGGATTCAGGAATCGGGAATGAGTTCAATAATCCAGGCTCCGAGGAAACGATGTCTGCGGCTTTTGCGGAACCGAGACTGCAGGCCGGACTTAACATTTTTAAAAATGCGGGACTCAAGCCGCGTTTCTGGGAATCACCACATTATCGGTCAACGCCTGAGCAGGATAAAATGTTTCGTAATTATTTTGGCTTGAATTACCAGGCCGATGTGCAGACAAACCGGAATACGCCGGTTGCCCAATATGTGATAGAGCGTAACAGCGGGTACGGGCAATCCTCTCTGGGGGCTGCATATGTACCTACTCCGTTCGATTATATTCCTTCAAATAAGGATGAAAAGCTGATTTTGGATCGTGTGGGCAAATCGAATATTGTAGCCTCTTTCTTTTTTCATCCTTTTCTGGAATTCAAGTATCTGGCTCCGGTTGTGGACGAAACGGGAGAGACGATCATTCGTGATGGATTGCCCGAGTATCATTATTTAAGCCAGGACAAAAGCTTGCTTCAAAAACTTGTTCTTGGCTTGAAAGCGAAGCACTACTCGTTCTTTTCTATCCAGGACTACGTTCCGTTTACCCCTGCACATAGTGTGAAATTAAGCCCTTCCGCACAGCAGGATAAAGAAAAAATGATGCTTGGGGATGTAACCGGCAACGGTCAGGCGGATCTGATCCGATGGGATACAAATAACGGATCCATTTCTGTAACTCCAGGCTCCTTTGATGGCATGCGCAATGAACCTCAGGGAGCTTCCTCTCTTTGGGCCAATGTTGCTTATAAGGCTGGAGCCGCAGCGGCGCTTGGCAGAAGTACCAAAGATAAAATGAACAGTCTGTGGATCATGCAGCCAACGGGGACCCTTGAGCGATTTACTTCAGACGGACATCGTTTCTCGATGACTAACAGCTGGAAGACGGAACCTCGCAAGTGTGCAAATTTATTTGTTTTGCCTCAGGCTGATGGTGATGTAGTCGTAGCTGGCCTGACAACGGATCGTTTGCAGCTTTTTGGTTACGTAGTCAGTAAAGGTTTAGTCAAACCGATCAAATCGTATAAATTCAATAATGAGCTCACAGCCGAGCTGCAGCCTCGTAAGCTGGACACAGGCAGTTTTGCTCTATTCTCTTCAAGGCCGGGTGCCGCCAAAGGCGGTCAGTGGAATGCGGACCTCACTTCGATGGAATGGAAGCAATCCAAGCAAGAGCTGGGCATACCCAATGAGGATGGCATCCTGCGTTTTGGTGATTATAATGGGGATGGACGCGAGGATGTATTGCGCTGGAATGCGGAAGCCGGACGTTTTACCGTATATTTGAATAACAAGGAGGGCGGCTATTCGCTGCTGTCTACCTTTGGCCCATGGGGTAAGCCAGGTTCCAAGCTGGTTGTCCACGACCTGGATGGGAATGGTAAAAGTGACCTGGCCCTGTTCAATCGTGAGGAAGGTTATATGGATACAGCACTTTCCTTCGAGAGCAGAGATCTACAGATGCAGCATCCGTAAGTATTATCATAATATTGTGCACGACTTACGTACGGCTCTTGGATGTGATGCCAAGGGCTGTTTTCTTTTATTAATAAGTCTCTTGAATAGCAATCCGATATGGGGCACAATGAGGAGGGCCTGATTAACATAACTTTTTACCAAGGAGAACGGGAAATATGGGTTTTACACAAAACTGGAAAATGATTTTGACGCTTGCGCTTCCTTCCATTATTTCGTTTGCTTCAGGTACCGTCACGGGCACAATTAACCTGATTATGGTCGGTTCCATGGGGGCGCTCGTGATTGCTGCTGTAGGCGTATCGAATATTATTGCCTATAATGCCTGGGCGATTTGCTCCGGCTTTGGACATTCAGTGAATTATCTGGTTGCACAAAACTATGGGGCAGGTCAAATTCAGCAGGCCGTCGAGCGAACATATATTGCGCTTTATGTAGCGCTTCTGGCAGCCATCGGGATTGTAACATTGGGTATTGTCGCACCTCAGGCGATTCTACAGTTGATGGGCAGCTCTCAGGAGCTGGTGGATACGGGTTCAATTTATTTGCGCTACAGGTTATTTGCGGTAGCTTGTTTTATGATCAGTTTTGTCTTTCATGGTTTTTTTCGTGGTGTCGGGGATACGCGTACGCCTATGGTGATGACCATTCTATCCAATGTCACCATGATTTTTTTCACTTATACACTGACTTATGGCCAACTGGGGTTCCCCAAGCTGGGACTAGAAGGAGCGGGGATGGCTGTTTTTTTGGGTGAAGCCTTATGTCTGGCTGGCAGTATGTATGTCTATCTGATACGGATGCATGCGCGCTTCCATACACGCCGTCGCGTGAGGATGAGTGGTACGGAGGCCCGGCTTATTATAGGGGAGAGCGGTAAGCTGGGTACGCAGGAGCTGGCGATGAGTGCGGCGATGTTCGTATTTACAATGTACGTTACGAGACTCGGCACGGACGCGCTGGCAGCCAATGAGATTGCATTAAATGTAATGGGTCTTGGCTTTATGCCTGCTTTTGGCTTTGGAGCGACAGCGACCATATTGGTCGGTCAGGAAATCGGGCGCGGTGCCCCGTTTAAGGCAAGACGCATGGCGACAGATGTGGCTATATTGGGTAGTATTTTCCTGTTTGTGCTCGGTCTTGCCGAGTTTGTGTTTGCCGAACCGATAGCTCTGCTGTACACAGATGAGCTTAATGTCTATAAATTGGCTGCTCAATTGATCACGGTATCTGCTTTTTTACAGCTATTTGATGGTCTGCTCAATTATTATGCGGGAGGACTTCGGGGGATCGGGGATACGACGTTCCTGCTGCGGATATCGCTCATTCTGAATTGGGTGATTTTTATACCGGGCGCCTATGTATTGATTTTTGTACTGAATTGGGGAAGCATGGGGGCGTGGATTTCGCTTTATGTATTCCTGTTCCTGTTCGCGCTTGGTTGTATGCTTCGTTTCTATCGAACGGACTGGCACGGTGTAACCATGAAGCAAGCTGAAGCCGGGAAGACAACGCATTAAAATAAGGAAGTATGTTTGTATGAATTAGAGGGAGTTGAATGTCTATGAGTAAGCTTCAAACGAGTGTAATTGCCGCCTTATTGGCGTTTGGTGCTGTATCCCTGGTCATTGCTTATGCTCAGGTGCCAGAAGGTTCTTCAAGAGAATCGGCGCTTTTACCTGCTGCCCAGACAGAGACAGTGCCTTCGGTCGTACCCTCATCTACGGAGGCTAACCTGACACCCAGTGAATCAGCCATAGCTCCACAGTCGTCACAATCCCAGCCTGCTCAGGCAAATACGCCGGATGTAGCAGCAGCAGTGCCTGCTTCCGTTTCACGTGGGCTCATTTACCTCGATCCCGGCCACCAGCGTAAAGGAAATGCTCAGCAGGAGCCGGTGTCACCTGGTTCCAGGGAAACGAAAGCGAAGGTTACCGGAGGTACAAGAGGTGTAGCCACAGGAAAGCCAGAGTATGTGCTGAACCTGGAAGTCGCTGTGCTGTTAAAGGAGGCGCTGATTGCTCGTGGATTCGAGGTACAAATGACCCGTGAGGATCATGATGTAGATATTAGCAACGCCGAAAGAGCGGAGATGGCGAATGCAGCCGACGCACAACTGGCGGTCCGTATTCATGCCGATGGGAATGATTCGCCCAAAGCCAAAGGCTTTTCGGTCCTTTACCCTGATGCAGGAGTAAGATCTACACAGAGCATTCAGCCGGCAAGCCAAATGGCGGCGGCAGCGATTCTTGAAGCGCTGAAAGCAGGCACAGATGCTGCATCCAGAGGGATGGTGGCCCGCAGCGATTTATCCGGATTTAATTGGTCGAAGGTACCCGTAGTATTGATAGAACTGGGATTTATGACGAATCCGACAGAGGATAAGCAGCTGTCCGAACCTGAATATCAGCAGCAGCTGGCAGATGCAATAGCCGACGGAATTGATAGCTATATGAAGAACAAGGAAGATTAGGTGTTTGTCCAACAGATAGTTATGGTCAATATGCTATCATGCAGGTGTATGTGGGGGAGTAAGCAATTTTATATTTCCAATACATACTGCTTGACCTTGGAACGCCATTTGACTATCTTTGTATGAGAGAATGCCAAGTGTTGGGTATGATTTGTTGGATGGAGCGGTGAGTCGTGGCAGAGCAGACAATTTTGATTATTGAAGATGACCCGGAGATTCGCAATATTATTCAATTGTATTTACAAAAAAATCAATACGTGGTTGCATTGGCAGAGCATGGCGATGAAGGGATTGCCAAGATGCTGGCAGTTCAGCCAGACTTGATCATTTTGGATGTTCTCCTTCCAGGCATGAATGGGTTCGAGGTGTGTAAGGAGATTCGCAAGCTGTCTTCGGTGCCGATTCTTTTTGTGAGCTGCATGATGGAGGAGCATGACAAAATCGTCGGCCTTGGTGTTGGCGGTGATGACTATATTACGAAGCCGTTCAGCCCGAATGAGCTGGTTGCACGGGTAAAAGCGCATCTGCGTCGCCCGTATTTGTCAGGAAACGCCCCAAACCGATTGGAAAAAATTCAATATAAAGGCTTAATTATGGACGTACTGAACCGCCATGTATCTGTGGATGGAATTGCCGTGAATCTCGCCAAAAAAGAGTTCGAGCTGTTGAAGTATTTAGGCAGCCATCCCGGCAAAATATTCACTCATGAGGAGCTGTTCCGTGAAATATGGGGGCAGGAAAGCTACAATGATACCCGTACGATCATCGTGCATATCAGCAATCTCCGCAAAAAGATTGAGCCGGATCCTGCAAATCCGCAGTATATTATTAATGTCCACGGAGTGGGTTATAAATTTAATGCATCCTAAACAAAATCAGCTTGTGATGACATATTCACTTAACGGTTTCAGACTGAAGGTAACGAAATATCCTTGCATCTGAAAAGGAGGGAATCACCTTGAAATTCATACATACAGCGGATTGGCATCTCGGCAAGCTGGTCCAGGGCATTTACATGACCGATGATCAAAAATATGTGCTGCAGCAATTGCTGGATACGGTAGAGGCTGAGCGGCCGGATGCGGTCATTATCGCAGGGGACCTGTATGATCGTGCGGTTCCTCCTACGGAGGCAGTAGAGCTGCTGGATGAGCTGCTGGAACGTATCGTGATCGGATTGAACACGCCGGTTCTGGCAATTTCAGGAAATCACGACAGCCCGGATCGGCTTAATTTTGCAACGACGATGATGGAAGGGCAGGGCCTGCATCTGTCTGGCCAGCTCAAGGGAAAGCCGGCCATATTGTGTGATGAGCATGGAGAGGTACACTTCCATCTTGTTCCTTATGCAGATCCTGCACAGATTCGCTATCAGCTTGCCGATGAAACGATAAAATCGCATGATGACGCGGCAAAAGCGATCGTTGCCAAAATTACTGCCAAGATGGACCCTGCTGCCCGTCATGTGTTCGTAGGTCATGCCTTTGTTACCCCATATGGAGAAAAACAGGAAAATACGAGTGAGTCGGAAAGGCCTTTATCCATTGGGGGGGCTGAATATGTACATGCCGAATATTTTGCACCCTTTCATTACACAGCGCTCGGCCATCTTCATCAAGCTCATTATGTAGGGCACGAGAAGATTCGTTATGCGGGCTCTCCGCTGAAATATTCGATATCCGAGGAGCATCATCAGAAGGGTTATTATATGGTGGAGCTCGACGGACAGGGACAGGTAACCATAGACAAAAGAAGCTTTTTTCCCAAACGTGATCTGCGGCGGGTAGAAGCAAGCATAGAGGAAATCGAGCATCATCCAGTAAATGAGGATTATGTGTTCGTCACACTGTTGAATGAAAATCCGGTACTGTTTCCAATGGAAAAGGTACGTGCAGTCTACCCGAATGCTATGCATGTGGAGCGCAAATGGACTCGGGGGCCGCGTAACCATGAAGTCAACGAAGAGCAAGAGCAGCAAGAACGTAAACAGCGTGATCCAGCTGTCTTGTTCGCGGCTTTCTATGATCAGGTCAGGGGCAACTCACTTTCGGCTGAGAAGCGTCTGCTATTCGAGCGTGTATACGCGGACGTTGCTGCCGGGGAGGAGGAGTCGGAATGAGACCACTGCGATTAACGATGACGGCACTCGGGCCTTATAAAGAAAAAGAAACCATAGATTTCAGTCGGATGGAGCACCATCGCTTGTTTGTGATCTCGGGTAATACCGGAGCCGGGAAAACGACGATTTTCGATGCGATTTGTTATGCGCTGTATGATACGGCGAGCGGTGAGGACCGGTATGAAACCCGCATGCTGCGCAGCCATTTTGCCGACGATCAGACACCGACCACGGTGGAGTTTGACTTCGCCATCGGTTCACGCTCATATCGGGTTGTCCGCCAGCTCGCCTATCGCAAAGGCAGCAACAAGAATGAAACGCCTCCGACTGCAGAGTTGTATGAAATCGGGAGTGGACAAGCAGTTCCCTGTGTAGACCGATTTACCATAAAAGATATCAATACGAAGCTGCAGCAAATTATCGGACTGACCAAGGATCAATTCAGCCAGATTGTGATGC
Organism: Paenibacillus baimaensis; assembly: GCF_025567575.1. NCBI lineage: Bacteria > Bacillati > Bacillota > Bacilli > Caryophanales > Paenibacillaceae > Paenibacillus > Paenibacillus baimaensis. Next base: position 127,033 of record NZ_JAOQIO010000103.1, read on the forward strand.
TTCCGCAGGGTGAATTTCGTAAGCTGCTAACCTCGGACACGGAAAATAAAGAGGAAATTCTGCGTCGTATCTTCCGCACGGAGCTGTACCAAAAGGTGGAGGACCGCTTCAGGCAGCTTGTACGGGAGAACAAGGAGGCTGCTGATCGACTGCGGGCCGAGCTGGAGTTCACGGTCCGCCAAATGTCCGTTTCACTGCCTGTTCGCGAGGAAAGCTTACTCTCGCTGACATTGCAGCAGGACAAGCATAATGTTGTGCAGCTGCTGCAGGGGCTGGATGCGGAAATCAGCCACTATACGTTAATTGTTGAACAGGCGGCAGCGAACAAAGCTGCACTCGAACAGCAGGTGCAGTTGGATACGGAAGCTTATCACAAGGCAGCTTCGTTGAATGATCGTTTCACAGAGCTTGCGAACAGGCACAAATCACGCGAGCAGCTGGAAGGACGTCTGTCCGATATTGAACGTGATCAGCAGCGACTCAGGATGGCCGAGAAGGCGGCTGCACTTGAGCCCTACGAGGAGCAGAGCCTGAGAGCCAGTGAGCAGCTGCTCATGCTGACAAGCAAGCTCAAGCACAAATCAGCCGACGTCGAGAGTGCCTCGCTCACCTTACGGGACTCGGAGCAGAAGCTTCATGCCGAGCAAGCACGTGACGGTGAACGTAAAGCTGCGGAGCAGGCGCTGCAGCGGCTCCAGGATATGGAGCCAGTTGTGAAATCGCTGCATGAACGGCAGGCGGCGATTGTCCAGCTGGAGGCTGAGGAGAAAGCTGCTGGGTCCAGGCAGGCAGCCATCGATACTGCTTGGGTTCAGGCCACCGCAGAGAAGCAGCAGCTCACCGGACAGATCAAGGAAATGGATCATGCAATCGATGCTCTTCCTATGAAGCTGACCCGCTTGAACGAGCTTCGCGATCATGCAGGCAAGATGAAAGAAATGCTTCGGCTGCGCATACAATTGGAGGAATGCTTCAAGCTGCAGCAGGAAGGTCAGGTGAAGCTGGCCAGCGAGCTGGCCCAGCATGACCGTCTGGAAGCGTTATGGATTGAAGGTCAGGCAGGGCTGCTGGCCGAGCACCTGCACGATGGTAAGCCGTGTCCGGTATGCGGGAGCACGGAGCACCCCGATAAAGCGCAGCCAGAGACTGCGATTCCTACCCGAGCCCAACTGGATGCGGCCAAAAAGCAGCTTCATGCAGCCAGAGAGGAATACAGCAAAGCAGAAGCTCAGGTCGCTGCCGCGAATGCAGGTCTTTCGGATAAGCAGGCAGATCTGACGCAAATGGGTGTTTATTTTGACAATATTAACGAAGCTTATCAGCAGCTTGTCGCTGAAGGAAAAAACCTGAAGGAAGAAACCGATCGCTTGGGAAAGCAGGCGGAGGAGCTCAAGCAGCTTAAAGCAGCCCTGGAGTCGATCGATACCCGACTGGATCAACTGAGTAAGGACAAGCATCTTATTAATGATCAGCTGAGCAAAATCACCTTGGACCGTTCCTTAAAGCAGGCAGTATTAGTCAGGGATCTGGACAATATTGAGCCTGACCTTCGTTCGTATCCAAGTCTGAGAGCGAAGCTGCAGGAGCAGTCCAGGCTGGTTGAAGCGATGACAGCAGCCTGGAAGCAGGTGCAGGAGCGCCACAGTCAGCTGCAAATGAAATGGGCGCAGGAACAGGCGACGCTCGCACAGATGGAGCTGCAATTGCAAGAGGCGGCTCAGCATAATGAGGCGATGACCAGCCGATTCAGGGAAGAGCTGGCGAAGAGCGGTTTTGAGGATGAGGCCGCCTACAAGTCTGCGAAGCTGTCAGAAAGCAGCCGTCTGCTGATCAAGGAGCAGCTTCAGCAGTTCCAAACCGCGATGTCTTCGCTGCAGCAGGCGATCTTTGATCTGGAGCGGGAGCTGAATGGTAAGGAACGTGCTGATCTGGAACTGTTATTTGAACGGTTGGCGGGGTTAAAGCAGCAGCTTGAGCAAGCAGCGGCACTTTATCAGGAGGCACGGGCCTGCTGGCAAGCTGCGAGTAATCTCAAGCTGACAATCGAGCAGACAAGCGGGAAGCTGATTGAGGCGGAGCGCAGCTATGGCGAGGTCGTCGATATTCATCAGGTATTAAAGGGCGATAATGCACTGCGCATGTCGTTTGAACGATACATACTGATCGAGTTTTTTGAGCAAATTCTTCATGCAGCCAACCAGCGATTGCACAGCTTGTCCAATGGACAATTCGAGCTGATGCGCAGCGAACGGGTGGAGAAACATAACAAAGCGAGCGGTCTGGGGCTGGATGTGTTCGACTCCTACACGGGGCAGAACCGTGATGTCAAGTCTTTATCCGGTGGCGAGAAGTTCAATGCTTCGCTCTGTCTGGCGCTTGGCATGACGGATGTGATTCAAGCGAACCAAGGCGGGATATCGATAGAAATGATGTTTATTGACGAAGGCTTTGGTACGCTGGACGAGGAATCACTGAATAAAGCTATTGAAACGCTTATTGATTTGCAGCGCATGGGGCGGATGATCGGTGTCATTTCCCACGTTGCCGAGATCAAGGCTTCGTTTCCTGCCATATTGGAGGTCACGAAGTCGCGAGAAGGTTACAGCCGCGTTGAGTTGGTTTTGAAATAATGCAGAACAAACATGTACACGATCCGCAATGAAAAATAACCTTCAGGTTTCACCTATGTACTGAGCTCAGAACGAAGTGCAGGTTGACCATAAGTCAGCTTCATTCTGTATACAGCTCCGATTGGTGAACACCTGGAGGTTTATTTTTTTTCGTAAGATTAAGATTACTACTGCTTGCTCACATGCTCGTTGCTGTAACCCGTACGGGTATTCACGACAAGTGTGAGCCGACGAGCGGCCTCATCCGTGACAAGCTCGGGGAGCACTGTATCATAGAGCCACCATTTACGAATGGAACGGCCCTGATCCTCCTCAGTTTCCTCGAAATAGAACAGATTCAGTTCGGCCAGCTCGGTTTGAATGGTCTGCATGAGATCGGCATTGACATCCTCAACGATAAGCTGCCAGCCCTTATCGCAGGCGCTCAGGTTAAACGCGTTGCCTCGCACTCTTGAATCCAACAGCATACGGCTGGTCACATGCTTGATCAACAGTGTTTTGTGTATCAATTCGGACATACTTCTATTCACTCCCTTCTATTTTAAAAGCACTTCTAAGGCAAATCGATTAGTAACAGTGTAGCACCGCTATTCGTGCGCAATGTTAGCTCAGGGGTTTGCTCAATACGGGCAGCGTCACGCTTGACAAGTGTGGCCTCATCATTCAGGCTCAGATCTCCCTCGATCACCATCACATAAATACGTCGGCCCGGCTGCTGCTTAAATTCAAGTGTGTGCCCCGGCTCCAATTCCGACATATACATGGTCAAATCCTGGTGTATATGGGCAATGCCTTCACCGGATTGATGGGAAACGATTGGCAGCAATTCATTGCGTAAGGCGTTAATATCATAACTGCTCGTTTCATAGGAAGGCTCCAGTCCGCTCACGTTAGGTGTGAACCAGATTTGTAAAATATGAACGTCCTCAACACCGGGATTTACCTCGGAATGAATAATACCAGTGCCCGCAGACATTCTCTGAACTTCTCCAAAGGTAGTCACAGCCGATTGTCCGGTACTGTCTTCATGCTTGAGCTGCCCCTTCAAAACGACAGAGACGATCTCCATTTCCCGATGAGGATGTGCTCCAAAGCCACGTCCACCCTGGACGATATCATCATTAAATACACGGAGTGGGCCGAACTGGGTATTAAGCGGGTCGTAGAAATCGCCAAAGGAAAAGCTGAAATTACTTTGCAGCCAACCATGATCGGCCGAATGACGAGAGGCGGCGGGGTATACTTTTATCATAACTATGGGCTCCTTTGAACTATCAAAGTGATGGTGCTTATTAACTATAATTAATATACCACATTACTTTTTACAAGTAAATGACGATGAACTTGAGCAAGCCTTACATTGGAAGGCTAACTTTCAGATAACCAAATCTGGTGTAAAGATCTATCTACGCTTGAGGACGAAATTGTTTGAAACTTGTATTCTCGCATATAGTCAAGACTATATAATTCAACTACCTATATGAATTCAAAAGCCCCCTAAAACCACGGCAATGTGGGATGGAGGCAGCTTTTTATATATGAAGAGTCTATAAAGTGCTTGTAAGCTAAAATAGTTAGAAGTGGACTTTTAAAAGAATAGATTGATATCCAGTACTTCTCTTAACATCCTACATATATTAAATTAAGAACTTATTTTCACGAGCACTAATTAGGAGGTTGTTAGCTTTCACCGGCAGGAACTATAACTCAGGAACACTAACCATTTTGATATGATGAATATTCCAGTATAGTTCTTTTTGATCTGCTGTGATAATTTCGGCCATATGGTTCTGTATCGTTTTCAACAAGCCTATTTTATCGGTACTAGCACCTCCATCCAATACAACCATTTTCCCTTCGAAGCTCCTAAGCTGCTCTTCGAAGGTTCCAGCTAAAGTGAATTGGGATGGAGCAATTGGTAAAGCTTCTTTGATTATAGTATAAGGTGCCTTGTTCTCTGGGTATGGAATCAGCCACTTTAGATGAAATATAGGGATAAACAGTGTTTTGTAAACGGAAGACTGAAAGACAACATAGTCTGTTAATACTTTTGTTATATACCCGTAAACGGATTGATTACTAGATAAATAAACTTGTATAAGCATCCCTATGGACTCATTTAATATTTTTCGGTAAGTTAGTTCATCTTCGGTTATTGTGTCTGCCGGTTCGTAAGTATATTCAGATGTTTGTGGTAATGGTTTTAAGGCAAGTCTAACATTCCGAATATGTCCGAAAGCAATATACAAGTAATTGGTTCCATCATATAGAACGATTATATCTGGACTATAATCTATTAGGATACCTAGACGATGAATCTGACCTGAAATTTCCAACTCAACGGTTTTACCAATTAGAGAGCTTAAATAGGCCATATTGATCATACCTCCCTCTTATTATAATCAAAATATAAAGTAAGTTGTCCAAACGTAAAGTCCAAATAAACTCAGGATTAAACTGGCTGGAACAACAAACAATGTGACTCTCAAGTACTTCCCCCAGTTCATTGAAATATTGTATTGTCTTAAGGTGTGGATCCAAAGGAGTGTAGCGAGAGTTCCCATAGGTAGTAACAAGGATCCAATATCGGAACCTATTACATTTCCTAAATAGGCCACTTGCATGGTCTGGAGATCCAGGCCCATCTCTTTAATGGCTAGTGTACCTATCATAATAGAGGGAAGATTATTGCATATGTTAGATAGGACAGTGAGCAATATTCCCATGATAAAAATGGCATAAAGTGGATCTTTTCCGACACTGTCTCCGAATAGATTTATAATCAGTGTTGTCATTCCAACGTTATGAAGACCATATATGATCACATACATGCTAAATGCGAATAATAATATGTGCCACGGGCTTTTCTTTAATACATCCATGACTCCCATCTTTCTCTTATACCATCGTATTATGATTAATAATATCGCACCGACAATGGCAGGCCATTCAGTCGGGATACCCCACGGGGCAAGCACGAAAAAGCTGATGCGAATGGCTATAACAATCCCAATACAGAGTCGGAACATCTTCCAATCGATAGGTTCTTCCTTATCCCGTTTGGGTAACAAAGGATGTGCTAGCTTGCCTGAAGTATATCCTGAAAATGCTGTCTCCCTGCCTCTAATCGTAGAAACTTTGATTGAAATGTCTCTTTTGAACAAGTAGAAGAGCGAAATTGTGATACACCCAACGCCTAACATAGAGGGAACAAACATCATAGCAGCATAGGAGTTTAAATCAAGACCTACAATCTTCAAAGCAATCAAATTGGCTAAATTACTGACTCCGATGGGAGCACTAGCTGCTGTTGCTACTAAAGCACCTGAGATTAAATACGGAATTTTTTGATGAGGCTTTAACTGGAGTAAAGAGAGCGTCCGAATAATAATGGGTGTTGTAATAAGAATGCTGCCGTCGTTGTTAAAAAAAAGCGTCATTAAAAAACAAAGCAAATTAATATACCAAAATAATTTAATTCCGGACCCGTTAGCTTTTGCCGACAAATTAGTAGCTGCCCACCGAAAAAAACCAATGCTTTCTAGTACTATAGACATCACTATGGTGGAAAGAATCGTGATAGAAGCCCCACTGACAATTTCAAATATATTTAAAATATCACTAAGTGGAACGATCCCTAATAAAAGAATAATACATGCTGCAATGGAAGTAGGGATGGATTCATTAATACCAAATGGTCTCCACATAATAAAAATCACCGTAAGAGCGAATATAACAAGCATCCATAACAAATCTACATTAATCATTTGTCTTCGCCATTCTTTTCAAAGGCTTATTCACAAAATTATCCGTAAGCACCTTATTTTCTTTTGGAAGTGCAGCAGTTTCAGGCTTCAAGAGCATATACAGAGACATTCCACTGAGTATTAAAATGACCATAGAGATCACAATCCCCACCCCCTTTGATTATGTTATTTTCGAGGGAAATACATTTTTATAATTGGATTAATCCAAACCAAACGTAGTCTTACAGTTTTCGAAGGTTTCCGTTTTTTTCTCCAAATCAAAGATTTTTTCATAATTTTTATTTTTTTAATTTTTATCTTTTTAATGTTTACCTTTTTAATTTTCTTAATAGTAACCTTCGAAGTCCTAATGAATTTGAACTTAATTATCTTTCTTTTTCTTTTAGTTGCTGTTGGACGCTTAGTCTTACGATTCCGTTTAAACAACTTGGATTTACGAGAACGACCCTTTCTTGTTTTATTAGCAGTTTGTTCAACAACAGGATTATAAAACATGGTCTCAGGATAGTTGGGGACTGGATTGTTCTTCATGAACGAAATATCCGGCTTAGAACCTCCAACTAATTGAATTGTAGTATCCTTACTTGGATTGTCTGCTATTACAGGCAGGGCATCCGTAAATTCATCCCTTTCAGTAGAACCAGAATCTTGATAATCAGAATCTTGATAATCAGAATCTTGATTCTGAAGTATAATCACAGGGTCGATGGGTTTTGATTCCTGGATGAATGGAATTTCAACTCGGACAGGTTTAGGCTCATGAATCAATGATCTTTCTTTCTTTTCCGAACGGTTCCGGCTCTGAGCTAGTGGTTTTTGCTTGACTTCTGCTTGTTTGGTGTTTTGGATTGTTATCTGTTCTTTCAATTCTACTGACTCAGGTAAGACTTTAGTATTGTTTTCTGCGACCTTTTCAGATTGTGAATCCTTATTTGAATTTGCATCTTGTTTACTGAGATTGTAGCTAATATTCTTAATATGCGGCGTCGCTACTTTAATGATCTCATGTCCTTGAACAAGATCAACATGATTTTCAAATAGACGGCTTAGTACCCCATTTACGCTTTCAGGACCACCTTGGTTAATTTGAACCCGCCTAAAGCTCATTTTTTCCAGGATGTCTTTAAAGCTTGTTGCATCCAAATAAACCGACTTCTTATTGAAGGGAATAACAGTTCCTTCAGGTTCAATACTATCTATAGTTATACTTTTTATGTGTTTCGTTTGGTAATACAGATACTGCTCTTCAGTTAGTAGCACAAGATGATCATCTTTAACGGTAACGAGCCGTCCTTTTTTAGATTCGGGTCCTTCCCTATTAATACACACAACTTTTTCGACAAACAACTTGAGGCCATCGGAATTTACAGCTTGCATTTCATATCCCCCTCCTAACATCATAGAATGGATAGTTTATCCCATGTATATGCACCTGGTCATGAACGTGCATAGTGAATCTGCCCTTGACAAGATAAATTTCAAAGCAAACTGGATAAAACAATTGGATTAAAAAATAGCCGCGAATGGCGACTATTTTATATTTTGAACTATTTTAATTCTATAATTAGTTTCCTGCGGTTTTCGTATTTGGTTTAATTGTTTATTTTTTTGCATCCTTATTCCCATCTTTTGAATCTTTATTCCCATCCTGTTTATCCTTATTCCCATCCTGTTTATCCTTGTTATTATCCTGATCATTTTTCTTCATACCATAGCTGATGTTCCGGATATGAAAAGGTAAAATATGAACGACTTCATTACCTACAACCATTCTTACTTGATCAATGGTAGCTTCGATCAACACGCCTTCGGTTTTCTCGGGACCCCCGCGGTTGACCTGAACCCAACGGTATTTCATGTTCTCCATGACCAAAATGAAATTTGCCGCATCGATATACCTAGGTAATACAGGTGGCTCTTCAATAGGGAGCACTCCTGTAATGTCCGAAACGTCACGAGCATCCAGAGTTAGGCTTTTGATATGATCCATCTTGTAGTAAAGCATTCCTTCATTCTCGACGTCTACAACGATATGGTCATCCTTGGCGGAGATCAGTTTACCCTTTTTGGACTCAGGTCCTCCCCTGTCGATACGCACAATTCTACCTATCAATAACATCAGACTTTCTATATCCATAGTACTCAATCCCTCTTCTCTTTGATTATTGGATTACACCTCAAGTATATTAAGTTCTGTGCTTTTATGAATGGTACATGTACCCATTAGGTTTTTTTTTCCGCCAATGTCCCTTTAATTGAGGGTGAATATGTATTTGTATAATTCTCAGCAAGCATAAAATAGAAGGCTTTCCCTAGTCGCTTAGGAGAAAGCCCTAATAAATACGATATAACTAATCATCCACTTTTTTCGTTAGCCTTTAGAACCCTTAGAGCCTTTGGAGCCTTTGGAGCTTTTAGAGCCTTTGGAGCCTTTAGAGCCTTTGGAGCCTTTAGAGCTTTTGGAGCCTTTGGAGCCTTTAGAGCCTTTAGGACCTCCAAGCGGACCCTTCGGACCTTTCGGGCCTTTGGAGCCTTTGGAGCCTTTGGAGCCTTTAGAGCCTTTAGAGCCTTTGGAGTCTTTAGAGCCTTTGGAGCCTTTAGAGCCTTTGGAGTCTTTAGAGCCTTTAGAGCCTTTAGAGCCTTTGGAGTCTTTAGAGCCCTTAGAGCCTTCGGAGCTTTTGGAATCTTTAGAGTCTTTACGTAATTCAGGTTCCTTAGGATTTTGATCTAAAAACTTCTCTAACTCAGTGCCAATAGTTACATTAACTAATTCTTGTATTTCGTGCTCTGTTAAGGCAACCAACAAACTCACCTCACTTATCATTTTCCCATCTGTGCTGGGAGTAAAATATTTTATGCGAGCGTACTATTGTTGATCTGGGCAAAGTCACGAAATATTGAAACTCCGCATATTGTATATAAGTAAGTTCAACTTATATAATTTAAAAGTAAAGGTAGTTGATATAGTGGATTCACCCAGAGAGATTCCGACTTATCAAATTTTCATAAATAAAAATGAATATCAAACTCTTCGGGATCACATGTGGAGCGAAGAGTCGGTCTCTGCCAAACTAAAAGTGAACCAAAAGCAATATGCCGTTGGAATTGCATACCGTGGATACCACATTCGAAAGCTAAAGAAAAAATCATTCCGACTCACAATTCAATCACCCAAACTATTTATGGGCGCAAGAGAATATCATTTAAATGCCGAATATTCAGATCCATCTATGATACGCAGCAAGCTTTCCTTTGATTTTTTTAAAGATATTGGAAATCTTGCACCTTCCGCGGAACACATTTTATTAAAGCTTAACGGCTCTATTGCAGGAGTCTACTTACAACTAGAGTCAGTAGATGACCTATTCCTTACAAGTAGAGGGTTGCAGGCTGGACATATTTTTTATGCTAGTAATGATGATGCTAACTTTTCGTTAATTACACCGGAAAATACAATCAAACAATCCCTCGAGGCAGGCTACAGTCTGAAAATCGGCTTCAAAGAGGATTATAAATATATACGGGAGCTAATTTATAAAATTAATACGGTCGCCCGGTCTGATTTCAAAAATGAAATTTCCAAGCTAATAGACGTGAATAAATTTTTAATTTGGCTGGTTGGTGTTGTGTGCACGCAAAATTATGATGGCTTCATCCAAAACTATGCCCTTTACCGAAGCGGAGCATCTGGCCTGTTCGAGATTATTCCTTGGGATTACGACGCAACCTGGGGAAGAGATATATATGGTCAAACCATGGAGCACGATTATGTTCCGATCCAGGGTTATAATACCTTAATCTCTCGTCTGATGGATGTTCCTGAGTTTCGTCTCATGTACAAATCTCTTCTTGAGACCATATTGGAAATCAAATTTAATGCTAATTACTTAGAACCACACATATTGTCCCTGCAGAGCAGGATTCGTCCCTATATCCTTTTGGATCCATATAAAAGCAAGGATATTTCAAGCTTTGACATGGAATCCGAATTTATTATTCAATTCATAAACAACCGTCGAGCTTATCTGAAGGATCATTTAGTTGCTTTGAATTGATTTGACTCCAGCATATTTATTAGGAAAAATATAGAAACCTCTTCTCGTATGGAAGTTATAAAATACGTCCAGAAGAGGCGTTGTGTTACAAATGGACAAGATGTTAGTACAAAAAAGTAATATTCACTCCTTGCTAGTTTCCTTTTTTTGCTCTAAAAGTATTTACAGACCGACGGTCGGTATGGTAACATATTTTTAACAGCAAGACACTCTGATATTGAAGGAGCTTATTATGGAACAGAAACTGGACCAACAAACTTTATCCCATATTTTATCGGTGACCGAACAGTTGATTAAAGAAACGGGCTGCCAGCAAACGACGCTTCAGATGATTATGGATCGTACAGGATTGTCCAAGGGCGCGATCTACCACTATGTAAAAAGCAAGGATGAGCTATTTGGGAAAATACTTGAAAGCTATATGACGACTGTGAATCATCAGTTTCATGAAGCGGTTAAGCTATCGCAAGACAACGACATTCGACCTGCGATTCAAGCTATTGTATCGTCGATGGCGGAAAGGGGAACCAGCAATACTATATTCATTTACTTGTTAAGCCAGCAGCACAAGCCGAATATCGCGACGATGTTAAAGGAGCTACGCCGAAGCTTGATGGAGCTCTCAGAAGCATGGATTACCATCGGAAAAGAGCATGGTGCGATTCCGGCTCATGTGGATGTGAAGGCTTTTGCCTCGATGTTTGTGACATTATCTTATGGCTTACGCGTCAATCAAATGATCGCAGATGATCAGCTAGTGCCTCAAATGCAGGATGTATTCCTTTTTATGATCAACGCATTTCAGAAGTAAAAACGCTTAAGAGGTAAGGCATTTATTTTATTAAGGAGGTCTAACGCGATGAATCGCAAAAAAATAATTGGAAATATCTTAGTTTCTCTACTGATCAATGGGGGATTACCTTTACTCGTATACACAATTCTGGAAGGACATATGACCGATGTGATGGCGTTATCGATTGCTGCGATTATTCCATTGCTGGATACGTTTTATCATATTTTGAAGCACAAAAAGCTGGATGTGTTTGCCGTCTTTATGGCAACAGGGTTTATTCTCAGTGCGGGAGCGGTACTGCTGGGTGGAAGCCAACAATTGATTTTGCTAAGAGAGTCTTTTGTTACTGGTATTATGGGTTTGATTTTTCTCGTATCGCTGTTGTTTCCAAAGCCGATTATTTATTACTTTGCATTTCGCTTCATCGCTTCCAATGATGAGAATCAGAAGCAGGCATTTGCGGATAACTGGAAATTTGCCTATGCACGTAAAGTGATGAGAATCATGACTGCTGGCTGGGGCGCCGCACTATTGGGTGAGGTCGTAATTAAAGTGATAATGGTGTACTCCTTGTCGGTTACAGCATTTTTGGCACTGTCGAATCTGGTTATGTACGGCATCCTAGGTATAGCCATTGGGTGGACTTATTTGTATAGAAAGCAGTCAGGACGGCGTTTGGCGGAGATCAAGCGAGAGTCAGCTTTTCCTATTTTGAAGTGAGGAGGTGAATCCGGTGGGAATAGCAGAAATTACAGCCCTTCAAGTCGAGGATCTAAAAGCGGTTAAAAGCCTGTATACGTCAGTTACACGAAATCTTCGCAAATCAGGCAATTATCAATGGGATTGGATCTACGGATTAGGAAGCAAGCTGCTGCGATTCGCCGAAGCTTACATAGCCTCGCATGGATATACAAGCATCCGGCTGGATGTGTATGCAGAGAATGCTGCAGCCCTTGGTATGTATCAGCGCGGAGGGTACAGTGAACGGGGGAATGTCCGATATCCATTTCGCAAGGTGCCCTACTTTTGTTTTGAAAAGGTATTGAATAAGTAAATTAAAACGTTTACATCCTGATTTGAGTTGAGTATACTGAGCGTAATTAACTTAATGAATAAGTTAGTTCGATCGAAATTAAAAGAGCACGCTCAAAAAGAAATGGAGGCATACGAAATGGCATTTTTGAATTTGGTCGCGGCCACAGTGGTTTCGTCCAAGGAAGCCAAGGGAGCAGAAGCCAAAGCGGTTGATGTCCTGATTGAGGAGCTGGAGAAACGCACAGGAGTCCGGTTAAGCCGCGCAAATAGCTTCCCAGATGGAAACACTCCAGTTATAGCGGTCGGTACGATGGACTCATATCCTTCAATCGAAGGATTCGATGGCGAACGTCTGCCTAAGGACCTTCCGATCCTTAAGCCGGAAGGTTACGCGCTTCGCACGGTGTCGACTACCGACAACCCTACGGTGTCTATTATTGGCGCGGATGCCCGGGGCGTATTATACGGAGTTGGCAAGCTGCTGCGTTCATTAAGGTGGGGAGATCACCTTATACAGCTGGAACGCGAGCTCAACCTGAATGAAGCTCCGAGCTTTCCTCTACGCGGGCATCAGCTTGGCTACAGGCCAAAGAACAATGCTTATGATGCCTGGAGTGTAGAGCAATACGACCAGTATATTCGGGATTTGGCTATTTTCGGTGCGAACAGCATTGAAATCTTGCCGCCAAGAACGGATGATGATCCGATAGGTCCGGTGATGAAGGTTGAACCGATGGAAATGATGATTCGATTGTCTGAAATCATTGCTTCCTACGGAATGGATACGTGGATCTGGTATCCGAATCTCGGAAAAGACTTCTCTAATCCGGCTACGATTGAGGCGGAGCTGGCCGAGCGTGAGCATATATTCAGCAGTCTTCCGCATATTCAACATATTTTCATCCCTGGCAGCGACCCGGGAGATATGGAGCCAGAGCCATTATTTAAATGGTGCGAACAAGTAGCTGGATTGCTGAACCGTTACCATCCGGAAGCTAAGCTATGGTTGTCGCCTCAGGTCATGAATGGTGATCCAACTGCCTGGAAGAACGGCTTCTATGAGCAGCTGAGCAAGGAGCCGGATTGGCTGGGCGGCATTGTATTCGGCCCTCATGTGGACGAAGCTCTGCCTGAGCTTAGACGAATTGTTCCGCAGAAATACCCGATTCGACGTTATGAGGACATCACACACAATTTTCATTGCCAATATCCGGTAGCCGACTGGGACCTCTCCTTCGCGCTTACGTTAGGCAGAGAAAGCAGCAATCCTCGTCCGTTGGCGCAAAAGCATATTCATAACGAGCTTGCCTCTTATACGGTGGGCAATTTATCTTATTCCGAAGGCATTAATGACGATGTAAATAAATTTATCTGGAACGATCAGGATTGGAACCCGCAGACACCAGCTGTGGAAACGTTACGGGATTTTGCCGGATGGTTTATCAGCTGTGAGCTGGCGGACGGAGTGGCTCAAGGCTTGCTGGCGTTGGAAGACAACTGGCTCGGGCCTCTGGCGGCCAACGAAGGCGTGGAACTAACCCTGCTGCAGTGGCAGCAGATGGAAAGGGAAGCGTCTGAGCGCGTAATCAACAATTACCGCTTTCAGATGGGGTTGCTACGCGCTTACTTTGACGCCTACACGAAGCGGCGGCTTTTCTACGAAACCGATCTGGAATACAGGGCCAAGGAAGCGCTGCGGGAAGCAAAACACACAGGAGCATTGGCTGCTGTGCAGCAGGTTGAACAGATTTTATCGAGGGCTGTGACAGAGCCGGTGGCTCAGGATTACCGCAGACGGTGCGAGGAACTGGCTGATCAGCTGTTTGCCAATATTGGATACCAGCTGACCGTGACAAGGCATTATGCGATAGCTCAGGATCGTGGAGCGTTCATGGATGCGATCAATGCTCCCTTGAACGATGCCCGTTGGCTGCGCATCAGGTGCGCCTTGATCCAGGAGGAGCAGGATGAGATGAAACGGCTGATGATGATTGATGAAGCTTTGAATCGGATCAATCCGGGTCCCGGTGGCTTTTACGATAATTTGGGCTCGTATCGCAGCAATCGTCGTATTGACCCTGGACAAGGGTGGAAAAAGGATCCGGGTTATCTGTATTCGCCAAGAACGGCCCATGCCGTTTACTTGCTGTCAGGCGCTATTACAGAAGCAAAGGAGAAGGAACGAGGCGGCATACCGCTTGCCTGGATTAATCATATTAATGTTATGCTCGATACCCCGATCATCGTTCGTTATGATCATCTGGATCCATCGACAGATTACATAGTGAAGGTGGCTTACGTAGGTGAGATTGGAGTTGAAGCGCATAAGGCGGTTCAGGTGAAACTAACGGCTAACGATACCTATGTGGTCGAAGAAAGCCTTTTGGTGAATGGGTCAGCTGTAACGATTCGTGAAGCTCGTATTCCCCGTGAAGTGCTAAGCAGTGGTGAGCTGAAGCTGACCTTCCTGCGTACCCAGGGCACCAAGCGCTTGAATATAGGGGAAATATGGCTGATTAGAAGTGAGCCGCAGCAAGTGCAGGTATAAGATTGGATGTCAATTCCTGACAAGCCGAATATGTATAACAACCAAGCTATTCCGTAGTGCTGTAAGGCGCTGCAGGATAGCTTTTTGCATTCAAGCTACGGTTTCAAAATGAAACAAGATAGAAAAATGGAACAAAGCGGACTGCGGAGAAAAAATGGAACCTCACCTGCCATATTGGTTGTTATCACACTTTGGTATGGATGCTATACTGATAATCGTTACAGCAGCAATCGAATAACCACGTATTGCAACCGCTTTCTGAGTTGAATGGAATAGAATCTAAGGGTGACTAACAGGCTGGGAAGGAGTATGACCATGGCAGTGAGGAGCATAGCGGGGACAAGGAAAGTAGTCGCTACGATTAAAACGGAACGAAGAAAAAGAATTGCTGAGAGCAAGTACCTATACGTTATGCTATCGTTGCCGATCCTTTACTTTATTTTGTTTAAGTATGGCCCGATGTTCGGGCTGCTGATCGGCTTTCAGGACTATAATTTTGTAAAAGGTGTTTTTCACAGTGAATGGGTAGGGCTTAGACATTTTCGGGAATTTCTGAGCGATCCGTACTTTTGGAGATTAGTAAAGAACACGGTGCTTCTTAATGTGTATATGCTCCTATTTTATTTCCCCACCCCGATTATTTTGGCACTGATACTGAATGAGGTTAAATTAAAATGGTTCAAGAAGCTGTCGCAAACCGTGAGTTACTTGCCGCATTTTCTTTCAACCGTCGTCATATGCGGCATGGTGGTTAATTTTTTCTCCAACGATGGGCTGGTCAACCGCGTATTGATTGAATTTGGCATCGAACCGAAGCCTTTTCTGATGCTGGCTGATTGGTTTCGAACGATCTATATCACCTCGGATATATGGCAAGGCGTCGGATGGGGCTCGATTATTTATTTGGCAGCCTTATCCTCGATTGATCCGCAGCAATACGAAGCGGCCCGGATGGATGGTGCCAATCGATGGGAGCAGATTCGTCATGTTACACTGCCTGGAATTGCTCCAGTCGTGACCATTATGTTCCTGCTTACACTCGGCAATATGATGTCCATTGGCTACGAGAAAATATTGCTGCTGTATACGGGTCCCACCTATGAAACAGCTGATGTCATATCGACCTTCGCTTATCGGCGTGGTTTGCTGGGGAACGATTTTAGCTATGCTACAGCCGTCGAGCTTTTTCAAGCAGTGATTTCACTTTGCCTGATTACGGCTGCAAATCAAGTGTCGCGGAAAGTAAGCGAAACGAGCTTATGGTAATACTTCTCCATCACTGCACATTATGAAAGGAGAATCACATGAAAAAACAAATGACCGTGGGCTCCATTTGCTTTGATGCCGTCATTTATCTGAGCTTGATTGCGGCTATCTTTGCCTTTGTATATCCGCTTTATTACATGTTTATTGTTTCGGTCAGCGATGGGATGAACGTGATGCGGGGAGAAATCAAATGGTTTCCTATAGGGTTTAATTTCGATGCGTATTACACCATTCTTACAGATCACAAAGTGATCAGGGCGTACGGCAATACTTTGCTGTACACTAGTGTAGGCACCTTCATTAATGTAGCAGCGACCGCACTGTGTGCTTATCCCTTATCTCGAAGCAGGCTTTATGGCCGGTCATTTTTTACCGTTTTCATTGTCATTACGATGCTGTTCCACGGTGGGATGATCCCGACTTATCTTGTTGTTGACAGTTTGGGGCTGATGAACAGCATGTGGGCCATCGTCATTCCACCCGCGATCAACGTATGGTATATGATCATCATGAGGACGTTTTTCCAGAACATTCCGAATGAAATCCAGGAATCGGCTGTCATTGATGGTGCCCATGAGATCACGATATTTTGGAGGATCATTATTCCACTATCAGCTCCTGTGTTTGCTACTATGATCATGTTCTACGCAGTGTGGCATTGGAATAGCTTTTTTCCTGCTACGATCTATTTACGTAATAACGAAATGGTGCCCGTCCAAATCATCATGCGCAGTATGATTGTCGATGGCAATGTAGGCGAGGTCAACTCAACGAGGGATCTGACCACGATTCTCCTAAGCATGAAGTATGCCGTTGTGATCGTAACCATTTTACCGATTCTCGCAGTGTATCCGTTTATTCAAAAATATTTTGTTAAAGGCGCAATGGTCGGTTCGTTGAAAGGTTAAAGTTGACTATTCATTTGAGGAGGGGAAAGTATGAACAAACAAGGAAAAGTACTTCTTTCATCTATGGCACTGATGCTGACCATTACGGCATGCTCGGATTCTTCGTCTAAGCAAACGGTGAAGGAGGTTCCAAGCACAAGCACCCCGAAGCCTGCTGCTGCGGGAAGTAAGGCGTCTGATGTGCCATTAACCGTGAAAATACTGAAAGGCTCTTCAAATATTAACCTGCAGGCACCGCTATTCGATTATATATTTGAGAAAACGAATGTAAAAATTCAATTGGAGCTCGTCACAACAAACTTTGAGCAAAAAGCGCAGACGATTATTGCCACCAACAGCCTGCCAGATATTATGGAGGTCGCCTATGGCAAACAAATGTATGTCGATGGCGCCAAGAACGGACTCTTTCTGCCGATCAGCGACTATATGAGCGATGCGCCCAATCTGGCCAAAATCATGAAGGAAAATAAAGAAATTGCTAAAAATAATATTGACGGCAAAATCTATTCGTTTCCGAAATTGGGAGCTTGGAAGCTTCAACTGGCTCAAGGTGCGATGATACGATACGATTTGCTGGAGGAATTAGGGCTGGAGGCTCCGAAAACCTTTGACGACTTGTATAAGGTGCTCAAAAAGTTTAAAGAGAAGTATCCCAATTCCATTCCGTATACGGGAAGAGAAAATGCATTTAATTTATTGAAGCCGCTTGCCTTCGCAATGGGTTCAGGAAACCGGATTTATTATGATCCGAACATAGAGGGTGGCAAATATGTATACGGTCAGGCTCATCCCGAATTTAAACCCGTTCTTGAATTCATGAGCAAGCTGTTTAAGGAAAAGCTGCTGGACCCGGACTACGCGGTCAATACAGCCGATGCCATGAAAGAGAAGCTGGCTTCAGGCAGGTCGTTGTTCTACTACGATAATAACAGTTTTGGTGTCAATTTTAATGAAGCCTTGAAGCCGATTAATCCCAAAGCTCGTTTCGAGCTGCTTCCGTTGATGAAAAACGATCGAGGTCAAACTCGGGGCTGGATGTATAAAAAAGACTGGATGCACAATATCGTAATTAGCTCCAAAACGAAAAATCCGCATGAGCTGGTTCGATTCCTGGATTGGTTTTATGGTGAGGAAGGGACACGCGCCACGGCTTATGGCGTAGAAGGGGTTAATTACAAAATGGAGAACGGCAAGCCTGTTATTTTGGACAGTGTGCTTCAGGAATATGCCCAAATGAAGGACCCCTTCCGCAACATGCAAACCGATCTGGCGACCGGTTTTGAGCAGCTTGCTCTTAATGTCGACGAACACCCGATGGTTGAGACCTCGGCCCCTGAGCTGGTGAAATGGAAAGATATGATTACTACCGAGAAGGGTTATGTCTACGAGGTGGTCGCTCCGCCATTTACGAATGACGAGCTTTCACGATTAAAAACATTGCAGTCCAAGGTGGACACGCTGGTCGATCAGGAGATGGACAAATTTATTATTGGAGTTCGCCCTGTTAGTGATTTCGATAAGTTTTCCCAGCAGCTTATCGACAGCGGAGCTTTGGAAATTGAAAAGATATATAATGAAGCCAATCAACGTTATCTCAAACAATGAGTGTGCTATCAAAGGATTTCTGATAGGAAGGCCTGCCAGAAGGCGCGTTTTAACGGCCCTGGCGGGTTTTTGCATATTTCTGATGAGGTTATTGGATGCCCCTGATATCGCAAGGTTGGGCATTTCTTTTTACAGGTTTGGCAGTATAATAAGAAGATAAGGAAGCGCCTTCATTCAACGGGACCAAGAGAGAGGGTGGTTGGGCAATGAAAACATTGAATTCCAAAGGTTCCGTTCCATTAAACAGACTTTTTTTACGTATACTGCTGTTCTTCCTCTCTTTTTTGATCCCTATTGTATTGATAGGGGCTATTTATTACGTAACCACGACGAATCGACTTCAGGAAGAGTTTACACAGAAGTTTGAAACGAACCTGCAATCGTCTGTTCATACCATCGATATTTATTTGAATACGGCACAATCCAGCTCCGGGCCCAGCTTTTTTTATGAGGTTAGAGCCATTCTAAAACCTTATGTCGAGTATCGCGATGATGAACGTTTGGAGCTAACCAAAGTTACGCAAACATTAGCGAGAATTTCTAACAATCTAAGTGAATTAATTGATAATATATTTGTTTACACAGATGATGAAAAGGTATTTAAGCAGGATGGATTAGAGGATTATCGGCAGTTTTTTGAGAATTACAAGTTTAGCGGATACGATCAGAACTTGTGGAGAGACAAGCTTGAGAACGGCAGACCCTTAGAAATTCTGGAGCCAACTGAGGTTCGAGTAAACAGGACAGTGAGTAAACCGGTTATCCCATTTTTGTTCACCAGTCTGGTTAATGGCCATAAAGCGGTTATGGTATATACGATTCCCATTGATATTATCGATAAGACGTTACGTAATCATACTTTGGTGGATTCTACCCAATTCATTGTAATCGACAACAATCACAACAAGGTGATATGGAGCAGCGCGAACCAACTGACCGAGTCATCGGTTATTTCACAAATTCAGGCTTTCTTCAAATCGGGGAGCCTTCAGCATGGAGAATTAAAGATCAACCAAGAGGCATTCATAGTGACTCAAGTAACGTCGGAAACGTACGGCTGGAGCTATTATTCGGTGACGCCTGTAGCCGAATTTCGTAATCAAACGAGCTATTACCTCTTTTCTTTACTAACGACCTGCTTCGTGCTGGTTGTGGTCGGGATCCTGTTCTCGTTTATATTTACCTTCAATCTGTATAATCCCATTAAACGCATACGGGATATTCTTGACCATCCTGAAGAGAGCGATGGGCGTGCTGACCGGACTGGCCGGCATACGGCGTTTGATTTTATCGGTACTCGTATTCATCGGTTAATCGAGCATAATCACCAATTCAAGCATGAACTGGAAACGGTATCCGTCGGATATTTGGAGCAATCACTGTTGAATCTGATTCACGGAAGAACTGCAGTTAACAAACAGGAAGTTGGAACCATGCTAAGCAAGTATAGCTCCTTTCACAAGCCTTCGTATGTGTGCTGCATCATCCGCTTCGACTTTAAGGAGGCATTTTATCAGGACATTCAGGATGTCGAGCGGTTACACATCGTTAGCAAAATGAAAAAGATTATATGGGGGCTGCTGCTGCCTTACGCCAATATATACTTGCTGGAGGAACACGATCATCTGTATATCGGGATCGTAAATGTGGAGGATGCCGAGGACACGGAGCAGCTGCGGAAGGGCCTGCAAACGATGGTCGACACGTTCCATTACGATTCAAGGTATTGCTTCATTTATATTGGGCTTGGAGACATGCATGAAGGGATTGAAGGCATTACGAGGTCTTACGCGGATGCGTTGAAGGCGCTGGAATCGGCGGATGGAAAGATGGATTTTCAAATTATTGATGCCACTGCTGTTTCTCATGGCTCTATGCATTATTCCTATTCGTTCATGGATGAGAATGGCATTATTAACTGCTTGAAGGCAGGCGATATGTCTAATCTTCGGCTGAAGGTGGATAGTATTATCGGGAAAAACAAAGAGAAGGGCGTCCCCCGTCACTTGATCTCGGCTCTCGTATCTGAAATCTACAACACAGGCTGCCGTTTCCTGGCTGAACGGGGGATCAATCCGAGTGAACTGATGGAACCAGGTAAGCTGGTTTCATTAACGAACCACGAAGAACAGCTGAATGTGGTGCTTGCTTTTTTTGAGCTGATCATGGATCGGTTTTCCTCACAGGAGCAGGACGGCTTCAGCGAGATCAGCTCGCTCATTATCGAATACATAGAAGGAAACTACCATCATGATTTGGGTCTGGAGAAAATCTCCGGTGAGATGGGCGTCTCCTCCAAATATATTTCGCATGTATTTAAAGAAAAAACAGGTGAGAATCTTATTGGGTACATCAGTAAGTATCGGATTGCGAAGGCCAAGGAGATGCTGGTGGAAACCGATTTGAATGTTAGCGAGATTTCCAATCGTGTCGGTATTTTCAGCCGTACGACGTTTATCCGTCTATTTAAAAAGTATGAGGGCACGACTCCGCTGCTATACCGGAATTTGAGCCGTAATAAATAAAAGACGGCAGAACCGTACACATTGGTACCGCTTAAATTGAGCTCATATATGAATATTATTATCCATATTTTGTGAACTATCACCTAATTTTAGTTTGATTTCATTGAGATCGCGTTCCATTTGGGCTATAAAAGCTGTCATATCGGAGGCATGAACAAACAGATTCAGGCCTTCTTGTCCCCATGCAATTTCTTGTTCCACGCCCCAGAAGTAATGTATGCCCGCCGCCACATGAGCGGCTCTTGCCTTACGAATGATCTTGCTGACAGCTTCCTTAAACACAGGGTGGTCATATTGTTCCGGTACGTTCAGACTGCATGATAAATCGTGGGGGCCGATCAATACGCCGTCCAATTGCGGAACCTGCAGGATGTCATCCAGCGCCTCAAGCGCGGGTTCGCTCTCGATATTGACGATCAGTATGTTACCCGCATTGTATTGCTCCAGATAAGCTGCCAGCGGCTCCTCAGGCTCTTCGTGGCCTTGAACAATACGCGCTAATTTCTCGCCCTTGATCGGCCGAAGTTTGACCGCTCCCCTAAGCGCTTGTACCTGCTCCACGGTTTCGATATAAGGGGCAACAATACCTGCTGCTCCCGCATCCATAGCTTTACTTGCTTCATAAGGATCCGGGGAAGGAATGCGTACGATTGGCGCTAGTCCGAGCGCTGAGTAAGTTCGACACATCCAGGAGAGCATATCTCGGTCGATAGACATATGCTCGGTGTCAATAAAGACGAAATCAATACCCAATTTCCGTACTTCAACCGGCCATCGGGGTGAGGTGGATATAATCAGTGTGCCATAAACTCTTTGTCCGCTGCGAAGATGATTTTGCAATTGTACCTGATCCATGAAGGCTCCCTCATTTCTTATAACTTATCCTAACAATTTTAGGTTATCGTATGTAGCTGCAATAAGAAACGTCCACTTTCGGAACAGCCGTTTCAATTTAGGCGAGAGACAGATTTGTTGTTATTTTCCACCTTGTTTCAATTTTGCCGCGACTATTCAGATGAGAATTTGTGCAGAGACTTTACGGAGTTAGTTGTGGTATTCTAGAAGCAATGAAACTAACCCGAGGGGATTTACTAATGGAAGCTCATTATATTGGCGAATCCAAAAAAAGGTGTCAAGAAGCGGGGTTACAAGCAAACCAGCTCCCGTTTCCGAGAAACCGATTACATGTACATGAACTGCTGGAAAGAAAACATAAGTTCGCCGAAGCGATCTCGGTTATGGATTTTTTCAGTGACAAAACAACGAAGCTATTAGAAGGAACCCCGATACTCATCACACTGACTGATGATCTGGGGTATATTATTAGCTTCTTTGGGAATGAGTCCATAAGGGAATCTGCGGCGCAATTGGGTATACAAGAGGGCATTCGGTTTATCGAAAGAGACATGGGGACGAATGTAGTGGACATGGCGCTGCAGCACAAAATGCCCGTAGAGCTTCTTGGCACGGACCATTTTCATACTCATCTGCATACGACAGCCTGTTATTGTGTTCCTTTTGATTTTGCTGATATTGGTGGATTGACAGGTACGGTCAGCATGATGACATTACTCGATTTTCATAGTAAATTTGCATTGCCTTTATTAATTAATATGGTAGATTCCATGGAACGTGAAATGGTCCTGAGAAGGAAAAACAGGAATCAAAATATATTAAATCATATGACGCTTAACACGGTTAACAATGGGATTATTATAGCAGATAAGACTGGCAGCATTATCGAATTTAACCAATTGATAGAGAAGGTTACCCAACGTAAGAGAGAAGACGTAATTGGAACCTCGGTGCTTACAATTGACCTGTTTGCTCCTTATATGCTGGGAGTGCTAAACCATGGAGATCGAATAGAAAATAGGGAATGCACGCTCCCTAGTTCGTCCAATAAACGCATGACATGCTTGCTAGATGCTATCCCTATTGTAGACGACAATCAAGAAATTATTGGTGCTTACCTGCAAATTCGCGATATAACCGATCGTACTATGCTTGAGCAGCAAATTATTATGTATGAAAAATTTTCAGCGATAGGGAAGCTGGCTGCCGGAATTGCTCATGAAATTCGGAATCCACTTACCTCGGTGATGGGATTTATTCAGTTATTAAGAGAAAAGAAACCGAATGCGGACATCACGGCACGATATTTGGAAATCGTATTTAATGAATTACTTGATTTGAAAAAAATGGTATCCGATTTCGTACTTATGGCAAAACCGAGTTCTCCGGAAAAAAAGGAGCATGTGCTGCAAAAGGTCATTGAGGATACGGTTCAATTCATGACCAGTGAGGCTAATCTTAAAAATGCCATTCTTACAACAAATTTATGCGCTTCGTTGATCCTGATATCGATAGATGCCAATCAAATCAAACAGGTGCTCATTAATCTCATACAAAATGCTTTTGAAGCCATGCCCGAAGGTGGAGGAGAGGTCGAAATCAGGCTCACCCCCAATGTGGATGAACATTGTGTGGAAATAAGTATTAGCGATAATGGAATAGGCATTTCGGAAAAGCAAATCAATGAGATCTTTAATCCTTTTTTCACCACAAAGGAAAATGGTTTAGGATTGGGCTTGTCGATATGCTACAGAATTATCGAAAGTCATAATGGAAACATTCATATTAAATCAAACACAGAGCACGGTACCCAATTTATTGTTTCACTTCCCTTAGCTTACGACATTCAGAATGATCATTAATTTTTATAGGCATGATTACTATAATTAATCTTTCCGTTGACAAATGTTGGGTAATGCCATTATGATATACCTAAATTACTTGAGAGGAGGCCGATGAATATGAATTCAATCCACATCCGATCCGCACAATTACAGAAGAAAGTCCATTTCATCGGCCTTTACCGGGTCTGTGAATTTAACTAGGTTTACTCATTACAATTAATGAAGCTTAGATAATGAAGGCGTAAGTAAAGCCATGGACGATACAGGTCTATGGCTTTTTTGTGTTATCCACGATCCCAATTCACAATTGAAAGGAATCATAAACTTATGAAAGAAAACTATTATCAGAAGGTCCAGCTTCCTGCCGGACAGGTGCATGTATATGCAGGACCCTCGCTGTTTCAAGCTTTAGATTACAAGGTATTTGAAATGGCTAACAACAATCTGCAAATTCCGAATCAAGTCTATATGAGCTATACGCCTGATGTACATGTAGGTGTTGGAACCTGTATCGGTACTACGGCTGTGTGGAATACCCATGATGGCTATGTGTCTCCGTCCATTGTCGGCAGTGACATTGGCTGCGGGATGCGCGTTCACTTAACGAATCTGCATAAGGACGAATTGAAAGAAGTAAAGCTGCGCAGAAAGCTGGTCAAAACGATTGAGAAGTATTTGCCTGTTGAAGATCATGCCCGCGGGCATTTCTCTGATATTCGCCTGGAGCATGTGATCAAGAAGGGACTGCACGGTCTCCCCAAAAAATATATCCCGGATGGCTACACGCCTCGTAAGGCGACCTCGTTAACCCATGTGGAGCGCAGCAAGTTTCATTTTGACGAAAATGCGCTGAACCTGTTTCCTGATCGGGTATGGCATCGTGCACATAGCCAACTCGGAACACTCGGGGGAGGTAATCATTTTGCAGAGATTCAGTACATTGAGATTGCTGAGGATAACCGGGAGGTAGCTGAAGCTTGGGGGTTATTCGATGGTCAAGTGATCCTTATGATTCACTCAGGTTCACGTTCGTGGGGAGGCTCGGTGAGTCAATATTGTGGTAGCCTTATGGCGAAGATGATGCGCGCTCAAGGGATAGGCACCGCAGACCCCCATTTATTATTCGGAGCACTTTCGGAGCCAGTGGCTCAAAACTATGTAGATTTAATGTACTCTGCCCTCAACTATGCTGTTGTCAATCGGCATCTGATCGCGTATGCGATTAGGGAAGCGGGTAAGGATGTATTCGGGTCCAAATTTGAAATGTCGACGCTGTACGATCTTATGCACAATTATGCATGGGAAGAAGAGCATGAAGGAAATTCTTATTTTGTCCATCGAAAAGGGGCTACCCGTTCCCTGCCACCGAACCATCCAGATAATCCTGAGCCATATCGACTCACAGGACACCCTGCACTCATTCCAGGTTCGATGGGAACCTCCTCTTATATCATGGTGGGCTCTCCTGAGGGAAAAACGAATTTTCACTCGATCTGCCATGGGGCAGGCCGTATTCGTTCGCGAAGCGCTACGAAACGTTTAATTACTGTAGACGAATTCGCTTCGTCCATGCGTGTAGGAACCGAGGATGAAGTTGTCGTGAATCAAAAATCACTCGAATCGATAATAGATGAATCTCCACAAGCCTACAAAGATGTAGATCAAATTATCGAAAGCGTCGTCGGTGCAGGCCTTGCCCAGGTCGTTGCCCGTTGTAAGCCGATGGCGACAGTTAAAGGGGCTAAGTAAGCATAAATAAATAGAAATGAGGATGTGATCACCATGTTAAATGAAAAAACAGCTGTAGGTTTGAGCAAGCTGCTTACCAAACTGCTCCGACATACGCCAGAAGAGTTTGGAATTGATCTTGAGCAAAAGGATGGCTCCTGTAAGCTGGATGAGCTGCTTCGCGTGCTTCATAAACAAGCGAAGTGGGCGCATATTACAACCGAAGATATACAGCAGGTAGTAAGTCAATCCGATAAGCAAAGATTTGAAATTGTCGGGGATCGAATTCGGGCTAGATATGGGCATAGCCAAGTAAAGGTTGCATACCTTGCCTCGGTTCCGCCAGCTAGACTGTACCATGGAACGAACAGCAAGGCGCTTTCGAGTATTTTGCAGGATGGCATTCATCCGATGAAGAGGCAGTATGTGCATTTATCTGTGGGACTTCAGTTTGCCACACTTGCCGGAAGCAGGAGAGGAGAGCTGAGAATTGTGTCTGTGGATACGGTACAAGCTGCCAATCTCGGTGTTACTTTCTATTACGCTGGTAATGAAGTTTGGCTTGCGGATCAAGTGCCTGCTGAATGCTGCAGCTTATATTCGAACGATGGAGGTAAGGAATTATGAAGCCAAAGCTTATTGATATTGGTGTTAATTTAATGCATCGTTCATTCCATGAGGATCGGGATCAGGTTGTGGCACGAGCGGAAGCGGAGGGGGTCTCGCCGCTTATTATCACGGGAACGTCGCTGAAAAATAGTGAAGAGGCCGCTCGATACGCGAGTAGATTTGCTGGAAAATTGTTTACTACGGCCGGGATTCATCCACATGATACGAAGAACTGCCAAACTCATACGATAGAGAAGCTTCGTAAGCTGGCATTACTTCCTCAAGTGGTTGCTATTGGTGAATGTGGACTGGATTACAATAGAGATTTTTCACCACGGGATGTTCAGAAGCGATGGTTTGAGGAACAGATTCGTTTGGCCTGTGAGCTGCAGCTGCCACTTTTTTTACATGAACGGGATGCCCATTATGAGTTTATGCAGACGCTTAAGCCGTATCTTCCTCGTCTGAATAAGGCTGTTGTTCATTGTTTTACAGGTTCGCTAAAGGAGCTGCAGGTTTACTTGAATATGGGCTTCTATATTGGCATCACAGGATGGATCTGCGACGAGCGCAGAGGTAAGCACTTGGCAGAGATCGTTAAGCGAATCCCGCTGGATCGACTGATGATTGAGACGGATGCTCCTTTTCTTACCCCACGTGATTTGGCTGTTAAGCCGAGTGAGGGTCGCAACGAGCCGGCCTTTTTACCTCATATTTTGAGAAAGGTTGCTTCATGCCTGGGTCGGAGTATCGAGGAGACTACGGAAGCTACGACGAAGGTAGCTAGGGAGTTTTATGGGTTATCCATACATTAACGTCAGGTGAACATCGCTTAGGATTTAACTGTCGATATCTTGCTATTTTATTCATGCATACTACTGCCGGACTCAAGAATGGCTTATACTTGTATGGATGAGGTGAGGATATGGACCAAAAGTTATTTGACCTTGTATACCAATCCGTTGTTAATCGAGAATCGACCTACGATGGTGTCTATTATACGGCAGTAAGGACCACGAAGATCGTATGTCGACCTACTTGTCGGGCCAAAATCCCCCATGCAAGTAATGTGACGTTTTTCCACTCACTTGAAGGTGCGCTTCAAGCAGGCTATCGGCCCTGCAAACGTTGTAAGCCTGAAGCGAACGGAGCACTTCGACCGGATGCGGTATTGGCTGTACAGGTGGATGCGATCATTGAGACACAATACAAAGACAAACTGACTTTGTCGTTGCTGGCTGCTTCACTTGCTATAAGCCCTTATCATTTGCAGCGTGTATACAAGCAAGTGACAGGATATTCACCTGCGGAAAAAACCGAGCGTGTTCGATTAACGCACGCACAGAAGCTTTTAGTAGAATCCAGAGCCTCCATTGCGGAGATCGGAGCAGCTGTGGGCTACCGCAGTGCATCCCATTTCACTTCCTGGTTTTGTCGGAGAACAGGTATATCTCCCACAGCGTATCAGTATGAACAAATAGGAGGAGAAACAATTGATAGCGAGTAAAAAATATCGTCAAACCGTAATCGGCTTGAATCAGTCATGGACCCTTATAGCCAGTGAGCACGGAATTAGCCAATTGCTATTCCCTCCTCATCTTGCTTCGTTGGCTGGGTTGAAGAAAGATATCACGGACGCTGAACAGATGATAGAGGATCACAGCCTTTTTGCACAATTCGGCATCATTGACCTATTGGAGCAGTACTTTGAAGGAATACCTGTCAGCTTCGATAAGGTCCCTCTGGATGTAGAAGGGACACCGTTTCAACAAAGTGTATGGAGGGCCCTAAGCCAGATCCCTCATGGAGAAACGTGGACGTATAAGCAGCTTGCCGACACGATTGGAAAACCTTCAGCGATGCGAGCGGTAGGTACAGCGATTGGGCGCAATCCATTACCGATTGTTTTACCTTGTCATCGGGTCGTAGGATCCAACGGTACGTTAACAGGATTTAGAGGGGGACTCCAAATGAAGAAAGACATCCTTGCTTTGGAAGGGGTAACCCATATGGAAGCCGCAGGGCATGAGCGATTCAAGTTCTGAGTTACCACTGCCCATCATTGGAGTGCTCATTCATTAAACCATGCCCAACAATGAATTTGTAAAAGAAAAGCAGCCTCTTCCAAACTGGAAGCAGGCTGCATGTGTTTTTGGATGCAGTAGATACATTGCTTATTCTACTGTTCAGCCTCGTCTTTTTTTTCATCTATGAATCCTTTAATGCTTTCTTTGCGTCGGTGATTTTTATCTTCAATGGTTTGCCTCTCATTTACTGAAATCTCATCTGCATGTTCATCCAGGTAATTTTCTGCTTCCTGAATATTAGCTTGAGTCTGGTCGATATGCTCTTGCAAGTGCTCCTCATTATCTGCGCGATTATCCGGTTTAGCCAAAGGTATCCCTCCAATTGAATTATTACTGCCAATGTATATTGACCTAAAACGCAGGATTCTATGCATCAATATCAAATTCAGATCGGAATAGCCACATATCATCAACTCCACGACGAACTTGGATTTCGCAATCTTGCTGTTATATTCGATTATCCGTACCTATCGAGCCTGGTGAGGTATATTATTAGTACAAGTGTTTAATCCTTGAATACATATACTGGGGGAGAGCTGCTTGGGAACCGTTACAACGAAGTATTTTGAATATGGACAAGAAGAAATGGATTACCTGCAGCGTGTGGACCCAACGCTTGGAGCAGCGATGGCGCGTATGGGCAAGGTGGAACGAGTCATCATTCCCGATCTGTTCGCAGCACTCGTCCATGCCATTGTTGGTCAGCTCATATCAGCTAAAGCCGTCCACACGATTTGGGAAAGAATGCAGAATCAATTTGGAGAAATGACTCCGCACCATATGGCGATTCAGACTGCCGATAATATCCAAAAATGCGGGATGACGATGAAAAAAGCCGTATGTATCCACGACATCGCGCAAACGATTGCGCAGGGAGCCTTAAATTTGGAAGAGCTGTATGACTTGCCAGATACGGAGGTCATCAAGAAGCTAACGGTGTTAAAGGGAGTCGGTAAATGGACCGCCGAAATGCTGCTCATCAATAGTATGGAGCGTCGTGACATAGTCAGTTGGGGCGATATTGCGATACGACGTGGTATGATGAAATTGTATGGCTTGGATACTTTGCACAAAGAGCAATTTGAGCAATTCAGCCTTCGATATTCGCCTCTGGGCTCAGTGGCTTCCATCTACTTGTGGGCAATTTCATTTGAATAGACAGAGGAGGGTTAAGATGGAGACCACAATCAAGGAGCAATTAATTGAATTAGCTGAGGAGAAGTACCAAAAGTTTACTGCGGCATTGATTCCGAATATTAATAATGTTTTGGGTGTACGGCTCCCGGAACTGCGCAAGCTGGCCAAAATGATAGCAAAGAGCGATTGGCGAACCTATTTGGATCAGGCTGATAGTGAATACTTTGAAGAAGTTATGCTGCAGGGAATGGTCATTGGCTATATACAAACGGACAGTGCCGAATTCCTGCGTTATGTAGCTGATTTTGTGCCGAAAATTGATAATTGGTCCGTATGCGACAGTTTTTGTATAGGGCTTAAGTTCACTTTGACAAATAAAGAAACCATGTGGGATTTTGTGCAGCCTTATTTATTGTCGAAGCACGATTACGATATACGCTTTGGCGTGGTGATGCTGCTGGACTATTATATTGAAGAAGAATATATCAGTAGAGTCCTAGAACGGTTGGACAGCATCAAGCATGAGGGATACTATGTGAAGATGGCGGTTGCCTGGGCTTTATCGATTTGTTATGTGTTGCTCCCAGAACCGACAATGATCTATCTGAAAAGCAATTCACTAGATAAAATGACGTACAACAAAGCGCTGCAAAAAATTACAGAGTCCTACCGGGTGGATCAGGAAACCAAAAGGTTGATTCGCAGCATGAAGCGCAAATAAAATAACAGCGTAATCATAAGCTCGTTCCTATATATTAAGGCTCAAAGCCCTTCTGGCTTACATAAATCTGATCCTCGGGAAAAACCTGCTTCAATCGATCATAGACAATTTGATAGGCTGATGGGCCATACCATTCCTCCATACCGATTTGATCATACTTGGCCTGAATGCCTAAATTCCGTGTTCGTTTTCCGCCGCTGCCGTCTCCCATAAAATAATCGTCCAGACAGACGCGATCCACCAATGGCTTCAGCAGCTGTGGAAATGCTTCACTGCTCGGCAGCATGGGAGCGATAGTGGCTTGTGTCGGTACTCCCGCGTCAGCCAATAGCTGAAGAGTCTTTAATCGGGCGGCAATAGGCGGGGCATCAGGGGAAAAATATTTACGGATATCCTCCATATCCGTTTCTATGGTCATACTGACACGGACCTTCTCGCCAAGACGCAGCAAAAGATCTATATCTCTTCGAACAAGGGGACTCCGAGTCTGCACAAACACAAAGTCGGGTGGATCACTGACCATGACCTCCAATAAAGATCGGGTTATTTGTTCTTTATGCTCAATGGGCTGATAAGGATCCGTACTCGATGACATGAAGATGGTGACCGGTCCTTTGTTTTTGGCTCTTACCAGCTCTTTTTGAAAAACATTGGCTGCCCCTTGCTTGATATCGACCCACGTTCCCCACTCAGCGCCGCGAAAGGTAGAGACCGGCATTTGCCGAACGTAACAGTAAGAGCAGCCAAAGGTACAGCCCGTATAGGGATTGAGCGAATGGCTATAGCCTGCAAGAAAACCAGTCCCTTTGTTCAACAGCGTTTTTGGATGTTTGTATAAGTATTCGGTTGTCATAAGCATACTCCAAACCTTTTATTTGGCATCATGAAAAATGATCCCCAGACTGTATCTTGTTCCTGATTTAACTGTGCTGACTCCGTGCCGCAGCGTGGTTCTATAATAACCTCGTGTTCCTGATACCGGACGATGCTGGGTGGGGAAAATCAGTGCTTCTCCCTGCTCCAGCGTGATGACGTGACCTCGGCTCTGTGCCCGTGGACGCTGCTCTACCAATAGAAACTCCCCGCCTGTATAATCTTTTTCTCGTTGATTCAGGGCAAATACGGCCTGAAAGGGAAAGAACACTCTCCCATACAAATCCTGATGCAGACAATTGTATCCACCTGCTTCATATTTCAAAATCAATGGGGTTGAACGGGTCTGCCCCTCTGCATGGCATCGATCCAAAAATTGCGTTAGCGTTGCCGGATATGCAGCCGTATCACCCAGCAGACCAAGCCAGCGATTGGCTGTTTGGGCAAGCTGTGGGTACAAGCTCTCACGCAGCTGCTGCAGCAAAGTGGGGAGCGGGGCACCGTAATATTTGTATTCCCCGATCCCAAAACGGTACCTGGCCATATCAATGGTGCTGCGAAAGTGGTCCTGCACCTCGTAGGTGTCGATAATTTTCTGGCACTCCGATTGATTTAACAGTGCAGGAAGCTTGACATATCCGTGCTCATCCAACGATTGCTGGAGTGTCTGCCAATCCAGACCTGCTGCGCGTTCAGCGAGATCATCAGGCATGCTGTAAGCCTTCTTCAGCCCGCATACCATCCTGCTCCAATTGCAGCAGCTTCGTTTTCATGTCCATTCCTCCACGATATCCGGTTAAAGCCCCGCCTTTACCGATTACGCGGTGACACGGAACGGTAATCAGAACGGGATTGGCGCCAATCGCAGCGCCGACTGCGCGAACTGCGGCAGGTCTTTGGATCTGCTGAGCAATATCCGAATACGATTTGGTTTGTCCATAAGGAATGCTGCAGAGTGCATCCCAAACAGCCATTTGAAAAGGCGTCCCACGATAATCGCGGGGCATCGCAAAGTTTTTGCGTGCTCCGTTCAAATATTCGATGAGCTCTTCTACATAAGGCAGCAGCCTCTCATCATCACGAATTAATGTGCTTCCCGGAAAACGAGCGTGGGCCCAAACTGATAATTCTTCAAAGGGATGATTCTGTGAGCCAACAAAACATAGACCTTCAGATGTAGCTGCAATGTGCATGCTCCAATCCTCATGTGTGATTATCGTCCAATAAAGTGGTGAATTCGTGCTGTTTACCATTTTCAAATGCCTCCTTCATGTTATGTTGCTGCAATTGGCGGTAGCTTGCCGGAGTATGACCGGTTTTCTTTTTGAACAGCGTTATAAAATATGGCGTATTGGACAGGCCAACGTCCACGCCGACTTCACCAACGGGCTTATTCGAAGAAATCAGCTTCTCCTTGGCTTGATTGATCCGAACTTGCTGGATGTATTCAACGGGCGTTATCCCCTTGACTCTCTTGAATGTTCGATGCATATGGTAGGGACTGCCGTGACAGATAACAGCCAGAATTTCCAGCGATAAAGCCTCAGCATAGTTTGTATCGATGTATTCGGTCACCAGAGCGACCCATTCGTCATCAGGCAAGCGCTGGCCGGTTGGCTTGCATCGTTTGCAGGGTCGAAATTTGGCGGACACCGCTTGCTGGGAAGTTCGAAAATAACCGACATTTTTTTTATTAGGTGGTCTGGACTTGCAGGAAGGTCGGCAAAAAATGCCTGTCGTTTTTACCGCGTAAAAAAATTGGCCGTCATAAGACGCATCGTTGGTAAGGATGGCTTGCCACATTTCCTCTGTTAATGCTTCCGGGTTTGGCATCGTTACTGGATCGTTGCTTCTGCGAGAAGACAGCTCCGCATTCTGCTGTATAGGCTTCACCAAGTTTGTTCACCTCCATACACACAGTATAACCCCAAAAAGGAACGTTTGTACGTTTTACGGAATGTAACAGCAAGATAACGAAACTCATATCAAAATACATAGTTGGATAGTTATTTGGTTGGTTGGGAAAAATCGATGAGCAGCGTTTCGCTGCTTTTTTCCAGCAGCATGGGAAATCGTCTTACCTTATCTGGGGCCAACTCCCTAACCTTGCTGTATACGGCGGCAGAAGCATAGGTGCGCTCTGAGTTCTCCAGGCATGCAAGCAGCTGTGCATGATCATGAATGCCAACAGCGTAGGGCTTAATGGAATGAAGTCCCGCTTCATGAACGCGCTTCGCCATCCATTGGCCTCCGGCTTTTCCAAGGCAAACAAAAGTAACAGGACTACCCTCTACTAATCGTGCAATTTCGAGAAATGTAGAGGTTTCGACCTGGGCCCCAATGACACACAGCTTGACTTCCTTTCCAGTGAGCAGTCGTTTGACCTGATCGTGATGGTTAAGAGTCGTTACGACCATAGCCGAAAACTCCAGTGCATCCGTAAGGATGGTGTCAGATGATTCGATATCCTCCAGAAAGATGGTTTTCACCTCGGCTCCTGTTACCCGTCTGATCTCATTGCTGTAAAAAGGATGGTCATGCTCCTTACACTCTACAAACAGGAGCTTCCTGGCTGTAGTCTGTTCCGATATCTGCATTAATCCGTAAGCAAGGGAGGCCGTGAAAAACGCTTCGGCGTTGATCGATTTGAGCCGTACCTCTTCGATTGTACGCTCAAGTAATTCATGCATGAGCATTCTGCTGCGCCGCAGCTCGTCTGTCTGTGGATTATCCAACACAAGCGTGCCGCGGCCTTTGTGCATCGAAACAATTCCTTCTTCCTGGAGATGATGATAGACCCAATTAATCGTATTCCGATTGAGTCCAAGCTGAGCAGCGAGCACATTAGTCGAGGGCAGCAGCTCTCCAGGGGAAATATGACCGATGCCAATTAACCATTTGAGCTGTTCTTTTACCTGTATATTCGCTTCCAATGCCACAGTCGGATCGATTGTTAATTTTATAGGATAATCCACGTATGCAACCCCGTTTCACCAAAATCCATTAATTTGACACTACACAACCCATCACTTTTTTCAACCTCTTATTGACAATCTTATCATAAATCAAGTATTTTAGATACTAAAGTTACACAGTTAAGTGGTTATTATATAATTCGATGAAAGCTGAGGTTATGGAGATGGGAAGCTTACTGATTTTTTTGCGAAAAATGAAGGGGGAGGGTCATTCGCCACTTGTTATTCACATACGTAACGTCATAATGGGATTTGTCGGGGGGAGCTTGACGATAGCAGCTCTGGCATGGTTAACAGATATGAATGTCGGTCTTTGGATCATGGCACCATTTGGTGCGAGCTGTGTTCTCGCATTCGGTCTGTGGGATTCACCATTGTCGCAGCCGAGAAATATTATCGGAGGCCATCTTATCTCCACGGTGACAGGATTAACGGTCAACCAATTTTTGGGACACGGCATTACGGCTATGGCACTAGGCGTTGGCTTGGCTATCAGCTTGATGATGCTTACACGAACCACACATCCTCCAGCGGGTGCTGATCCTCTTGTGGTCATGATGAGTGGTAGCGCTTGGTCATTTATTGTCTCACCCGTGCTTGTCGGTTCGATTGTGATCGTCTTGATCGCGCTCATCGTGAATAACCTGAGCCGACAACGGGCCTATCCTAGATTCTGGTGGTAGAAAGGAAAGTGAAGTTGAAACCTTCGATAAGAAACGGATATACGCTGGAAGTACTTTTTATTGCGGGTATAGTGGCTATCTCGTTTTCCGCCATTTTTATCAAGTGGTCGCAAGCTGAGGTGTCCGTCATCGCCATGTATCGGCTGTATTTGGCCAATTTGATGCTGCTCCCGTTTATATGGAAATACAAGCAGGAAATTGCCCGCCTTACTCTACGACAATGGGGTTTGCTAGTGGTAGCGGGCGCTGCATTAGGTTTGCACTTTTTATTGTGGATGGGCTCGCTCCGTTTTACAACTGTAGCGAGCTCTACCGTTATTTTGACTCTTCAGCCGATTGTGGTCATGCTCGGTTCCTTTTATTTCTTTCGTTTGCATGCCAATCGGGCGATGATCATCGGAATGGGGATTGCTCTTGTTGGATCATTTGCCATTGGGATCGGGGATTTGCGTTTATCTGGAGCTGCTTTGTATGGGGATATGCTGTCCTTTTTAAGTGTGATCGCGATATCCATGCATATGCTGTTGGGCAAGCAGTTACGAGAGCATATCAGTGCTTATGTGTATAACTTTTGGGTGTTTGCTTTTGCCGCGAGCTTGATTGCGTTGTATAACGTCTTCAATGATTTTTCATTCGGGGGATATGCTCAGAGTGAATGGGGCTTATTTATATTGCTGGCTTTGATTCCAACGCTATTTGGCCATTATTTATTCAACTGGTTGTTAAAATATATGAATGCTTCAGCCGTATCCATGGCGATTCTGGGTGAGCCGGTTGTCGCTTCGGTATTGGCCTGGCTGCTGCTTAATGAGAAGCTGACACTTTTTCAGTTGGGCGCAGGTCTGTTCATTTTGCTGGGAGTGTGGATATTTGTACGTTATGGCAAGGAAACGAATCGAGAATAAAGCTTGGGACCGAACAATCTAGTTCCTTACGCTGATGAAGAAATAACAGAGATAACTTCCGGTCATGTAATTGCTGCTGGAGGTTATTTTTGTGCTGTGAAATAAGAACTATTTTTTAGGGACTTACTGGGAGGGAGTACTGCCCACGTATATCGAAACCATGAATAACAGGGTGGAAACAAAAAGCACAATCGGTTACAGGCAGATGCTTACATAAGGGTGTCAATCATAAGGACTGGAGACGATCCCAGAGCAAGGATTATAAGGAATTTAATCAGGTTCGACTGCCGAAATTATTTAACTCCCGGAAAAGTAAGTTTGGACTTCGATCTTCCCGAATAGGAACGCTTATTAGATAAAATGGTTGAAATAAAATGGGAAAAAGGTCCTTGGTTTGGTTA
This sequence comes from Paenibacillus baimaensis, assembly GCF_025567575.1. Lineage (NCBI taxonomy): Bacteria > Bacillati > Bacillota > Bacilli > Caryophanales > Paenibacillaceae > Paenibacillus > Paenibacillus baimaensis. The sequence continues at coordinate 162,983 of NZ_JAOQIO010000103.1, forward strand.
AATGATAGCAAAAGTTGAATAGTTGACAAAATTAAACAAAAAAAATTATGATAAGGCCTACGTGTTTAGGCGGGTCAGCAATGGCAGCTATCATGGAAAAATAATATTCAGGTCGAAATATGAGGGTTGGAGGCAGTTGGTTTTGAGAAAAATGTTAATGGTATTATCGATGTGTGTACTACTAGCCATTGTATTAAGCTCTTGCGGTGGCAAGCTCATGAAAGGTGTCAAAGAGGCAGCGGGTTCCATGAGCACAGCAAATGAGGTCAAGGATACGGAAAAATACAATGCGTACATAGCTTTAAGCAACTATATAACCCAATGGCTGGATAATATGTTCACCAGTTATTTCAAAGAGTTTGGCGTGGACGAGGAAATCGTCATCAAGAAAAATTTTAATGGATTTAACACCTTTCCCGTTCTCAAAGGGCACCAGGATGACTTGGATAAAGCATTAAATTATGCCTCCCAAAAGCCTGCGTATCCAGCCACCGATGATTCCGTTAAAGCACTGGCTCCCAAAATGAAGCAATTGCTGGTTACGATGGATGAAGCGCAAAGCTACTATAAGGCCAAATCTTACTCCGACGATCAATTTGCCAAGGGTAAAGAATTACATCGCCAAATCGTGGCGCAGTATGGGGAATTCACTGATCTGGCCGATACGTTTTTTGCTGAATTTGTTGTCATAACTGCTCAAAAGAAGCAGGAGGATCTAGAGGCATTAAAGAAAGAGGATCAATTAATTCGATACCATGCGATGAGTATTGTGTTAAAATCCCAAGAAATTCAAAAGGTATTTTATGCAGCCGATATTGACGACGACAATATTTTGGATCTGGATGTAAATGTATACATAGAGAAATACAATCAGTTGACCGAACATATTAACAAATTCATGGAATATTCCAAAGATCAGGACAGGATTAAAAAGGAAAAAATATCCATCACACCTGTATTTACTCTTAACTTGGAGCAAGTCAAGGTCGCGGCTACGGATTTGAAGGAAATCCTCGAAAAAAAGGATACTACGATCAACAGCACGACCAAAGGTAAAGTGACCACCGGGGGCAAGAAAGTTCCATTGAAGGAATACAGCAAAAAGGTTTCCAATTTAACCAGTTCTTACAATACGATGATCGGTCTTCAAACGACAAAGTGAGGAAGCTATGCTTAGAAAAAGTGTCTTTATAATGACGATGGGTATCCTGTTATGTGCTCTTTTGACTTCCTGCGGCAAGCTCAAAACAGTATTTAATGCTGCATCGAGCCTGCAATCAGAGGAGAGGCCGGAGATTGCTGAGAAATCGACCAAGCAGTCGGCAGTAACACTTGATCAGAAATATGCGGCGTATACGAATTTGGATATGTTTTTGACAGGTAAGCTGCAGGAATCATTGGATGCCTACACGGCAAAGTTTGGCGAGGCCGACGCATTCAAGGTTAAGAAAAATGATAATCTCTATATGGGTATCCTTGTGGATACGATGAATAAAAAGGAGCTGGACGAAAGCTTCGACTACGCCTCCAGGCAGCCTGCTATGGATGAAGTGGACCAGACTGTCAAGGAATTGAATCCGAGGTTCAAGGCGCTTATCGCGACCTTGGAAGAAGCCAACACCTATTACAAGTTAAAATCATACGTCGATGATGATTTTGTCAAGGGCAGGATGTTGCATCAAACGATCCATGAACAAACCGCTCGAATGAAGCCTCAGCTCGATCAGTTCATAACAGTATTTGAAGCCAAGCGAGCTCAGAAAATGCAAGAAGATCTGGAAAGCTTCAAGCAAAAGGATTACATGATCCGATTATATGCGTTAAGCTTTATGTTAAAAGCCGGGGAGATTCAAGACGAGCTCAACCGTCAAGGCATCACTTCAAACAATATGAAGGAATTAAATGAAGGTCCCATTAAAGATAAGTACAGCTTGCTGATCGTAGATATGAATCAATTTCTGGAATATGTAAAGGATACGGAACGGATCAAGAAGGAGGGGCTGAATACCAACTTCACCCCCGTCGAGGTATATAAATCCAGGATCATACAGCTTAAGGCGTCAGCTACCGACTTATTGGCTAGAGCCGAGGAAGCCAGGAATGACTTGAGCTCATCCAAAAGCAAATTTACGAAGCAAAATAAAGACGGAACACCGGAAAATTACAGTAAGAAGCTAAAAGAGGCATGGTCCGATTATATGAAGATTAAGTAAATAATCCGAGACTTATTGCCCAGAAGACTACCATAAAAGGCTTTGCTACAGCGACTGCTTCTCCATAAGGGGGAGGCGGTCGTTGTCTTTTTCCGGTAATCTTGTAGAATAGAAGCATTGTAGAATAGAAGCAAGAATAAGGTCAATCCACAGCAAAGATAGGATGAAACAGTTATGGCCAAACAGGCAAAGGTCAGTCACTATATCATAATTAAGGAAAGTCTCGATAAGCTGATGAAGAGCGGGGAGCTTAAGGTAGGAGATCGTCTGCCCGCAGAGATAGAGCTAGCCCAGCAGTTCCAGGTGAGCCGGGAAACGGTTCGCTCTGCGATGAAGCAGCTGGAGCAGGAAGGCAAGCTTGATGTGCGAAAAGGGGTTGGGCGCTTTGTGAGGCAACCGTTAAGCTCCATTGCAAGCAGTATCGACCGATTCAGCTCGACTGAGGAAATTATACGCTCAGCGGGATTAGTGGAAGGTCAGCTGGAGCAGTTTATTCGAACGGAGCCTTGCAAGGAGGAATGGGCTTCTTTGTTGAAAATTCCAGCAGGTAGTCCTGTGATCATTAATGAGCGGACCCGTACGGCCAATGACGAGCCGGTTGCCCATAATATTAATATTATGCCGCTTGCCTTGGTAGAGCAGGCTTTTCAAAAGACTCCTCTTACAGGCTCCTTGCTGCGATTTCTGGAAGCAGAATGCGGTATTCGATTAACAGGAACCCATACGGAGCTGGTCGTTCCTCATCATACCGATCCGGTATGCCGCAAGCTGCAAGTGAAACCGGACACAACGGTGCTGATGATGAAGCAGCTCCATTATGACCAGCAGCATATACCTGTACTATTTTCGTATGATTATTTTCGCAATGATGTGTTTCAGTTCTGGGTGAACCGCCGAAGATAACGATAGCCATAGCCATGATCTTCATAATTTCTTCGTATAAAGATGACATACCGTTAACAAGTCCTCCCTATAATAAGAATTGAAGATGTCTAGACAGCAGCTTCAAAAATCCGAAAAGGGTGGGGAATATGAAGAAAATAATGAACGTGCTGTGCGCACTGACGTTCACGGCGATCGTGACGGCAGGCTGCGGATCGAATACTACTGCAACTGGCACTCCTGCTAATGGAACGAATACGGCTCCGAGTGGTGCTCCTGCTGTCACGAATGGAACGAATACAGCAGCTCCTGCTGCGGCTGCACCGAAGAAATATGAAATCAATCTGGCAACAGCCGGCGATACGAACATGACCGATCTGCAGGAAAAGAATGTAGTCGGCGAGTTTCAAAAGAAATATGCCGGTTCTCAGGTTCGCGTTGTCAATTCAGGAGCAGGAGATGGCGGTACCCAAAAAATATTTGAGAAATTAAAGGCGCAAAAAGATGCCGGGAAGACGGAGTGGGATATCGATCTCGCGATTGTACATCAAAGCGGCATGCAGCAATTAATCGATAATAATCTTTTGGAGAAATGGGTGCCGCAATCAGCTAACAAGGAATTCGTAGTTTCCCCCGATAGCAAGAACAGCCTGGGCACCAATGTGGAGGGTTATGTCATTCCGCTGTTCCACAGTCAGGTTGCCTTTGCCTATAACCCCGATAAAGTCAAACAATTCCCCGATAATTTTGAAGAGCTTACCGCGTGGATCAAAGCGAATCCCAAACGCTTCGGATATAACGGCATCCAAAACGGGGCTAGCGGAGTTGCTTTTGCCACCGCTTATACATATTGGAAATCAGGCGATTACAAAGCATTGACTCAAGGCCCATTCGATGCAGCATTGGAGCAAAAGTGGCCAGCTATTATGAAAGAGCTTAAAGCACTTCCTGTTACCTATACGAATGGTAATAATGGGACACTGGATATGCTGAACCGCGGCGAAATCGATATGGGACCCGTGTGGGTGGATATGTTCAACCTCTGGGTGGATGAAGGCCGTATGAATCCCAATTATGGTTTGAAAATCGTCGATCCCGGCATGCCTGGTCAACCGATGTACGTGGTTATTCCCAAAAATGCTAAAAATAAAGAGGCGGCTATCCTGTATGCCGATCTGCTGACTTCCCCTGAGATTCAAACCAAAGTGATCGTGGAGAAAAATAGCTGGTACCCGGGTATTGACGCATCCGCCATACTTCCAAAGGTGAGTGAAGCGGGCAAGAAAAAACTGTTCAAGGATATTACAGCAGATGACCTGAACAAGCGAGGCCAGTCGTTCCCGATAAACACTTATTTTGATCATCTGAAAACCGCATATGAGAAAAACTAATTCTCCTTCCCTTGTCTTCTGGCATAAAACAGCAGGAGTGGGACTCGCCACTCCTGCTATTGCCGTTGTCGCGCTGCTTTTTGTATATCCGTTTGTGCTTTCCTTTATTTCCAGCTTGCGCTCACAGGAAGATGTCTGGACATTTGCCAATTATGTCGAGGCTTTCACCTTATATGGCGGCGATTTGGTATTTACCTTATGGGTTTGTCTGGCGAGTCTTGCTTTATTAATCGGAATTTCTGCGATGATCGGCGGCTTTTTGCGATTGGGTGCTTATCCTGTACTGGAATTTATATTCAAAATTCCATTATTTGTCCCGTTCGTTGTTGTCGGGCATGCGATGCGTGTATTTCTGGCGCCGCACGGTACGCTCAATTCAGCGATTGCGGTAACAGGCTTGTTTAATCCGGATATGCTGCCATCCTTTGCTTTTACTACGCTGGGTCTCATCGCCGCTTTGGTTTGGAAAAACCTCGGTTTGGCATTGCTTTTAGTGCTTGGCGGCTTTCGCTCCGTAAATGAAGGCATGCTGGAAGCAGCTAAAGGAATGGGAGCGGGCAAGCTTAGGCTGATCTGGCATTTTCTCGTACCGATGAATAAGAGCAGTATCGGAGTTATGGCGGTGCTGACCTTTACCTCCATGCTCGGCTGCTTTTCGATACCTGCGATGCTGGGCAACGCGGGGGGCCAGCAAATGCTGATGATGGATTTGTACCATCAAAGCGTCTATCAGCATAATTACGGCTTGGCGAATGCAATTGGTGTCCTTACCTACGTGGCTTCTATGGGAGCTGCCATTTATTATTTAAAGGGGTTGTCGAAGAAATGAACAAGTCCATTTCGGTAGCGGCTTCTAACGGTTCGCTGGGTCTGACAGACCGAAAAGCACCTTTTGCCCGTATGACACGCCGTCTGTTGATTTATGCGGTGTCGATATTTTTCATTTTTGGTCCTCTATCCAGCCTTATTCTATGGTCAGTCGCAGAAAAGTGGTTCTGGCCTCACCCGTTCCCGAGCGCTTGGGGTTTCAAATATTGGCACCAAGTATTCGAGGGTAAAATGCTCTCCTCGCTGGGCTTAAGCTTTGTTATTGCGATTAGCGTTACCCTGATCTGTCTGGTGCTAACCGTACCGTTATCGTATCTGATTGCTCGTAATCGGCTTCCGTTAAAGCATTTCATCCTATTGCTGTTTTTACTGCCGCAGGCGTTTCCTCAGCTTCCGGTGTTCACGAATGCGATGGTTATTATGTATCGTTATGATCTTGTTGGTACGCTGTCCGGTCTGATTCTGATTCATCTGGTCGGTGCGATCGTATTTTCCGTATGGACATTGGTATCCGTATTCCAATCTGTTGCAGAATCGATGGAAGAGGCCTCCTATATGCTGGGTGGCGGAAAAGTGTACACGTTTTTTCATGTGGTGCTGCCGATGGCGGCTCCAGGAATCATCGCGGGCTCCTTATTGGTTTTTTTGTATTCGTTGGACGAATTTACGGGCAGCTTGTTAATTGGCGCGCCTTTTCATATTACGATGCCTGTCTTCATGTATAATGCTGCGAATGGCTACGAGATGCAGGTGGCATCAGTAACTTCGGTGCTGCTGATGGTGCCGGGAATCGTGTTGTTGTTTGTTCTACAGCGGTTTATGCGTTCAGAATATTTGGCTGCATTCGGGAGGGTTTAAGATGGGCATTACCATTCAAGGCTTGAATAAGCGGTACGGTAAAAAGAGGGGGATTACTGACATCAACCTGCAGCTGCCTGTTGGAGGACTAACGGCCATCGTTGGGCCAAGCGGCTGTGGGAAAACGACGTTATTAAGGACGCTTGCCGGATTCTTATCGGCAGATGAGGGCCGTATTTTATTTGGCTCCCGAGATGTGACCCATACTACACCTCAGCAGAGGAAGGCGGCCATGGTTTTCCAGCATTATGCCCTTTGGCCGCATATGAGCGTGTTCGATAATGTCGCCTACGGTCTTAAGCTGCAAAAGGTAACCAAGCAGGATCGCGAAACCCGGGTGCGTGAGGTGCTGGAGAGGGTAGAGATCGATACGTCGGACGTGGCTGCCAGGTATCCGCAGCAATATTCCGGTGGACAGCAGCAGCGAATTGCTTTGGCCCGGGCTCTGGTCGTTCAGCCTGAGGTACTGTTGCTGGATGAACCGTTATCCAACCTAGATGCGAAGGTTCGTCAGAGGCTTCGGGTCGGCATACGGAGCATTCAGCAATCTTTTGGCATTACAGCGGTCTATGTCACTCATGACCAGGAAGAAGCCTTATCGATGGCGGACTACGTTATTGTGATGAACGAGGGTCGGGTAGAGCAAGCGGGTACACCGGAGGAGATTTACCGGCAGCCCTCAACTTATTTTACGGCTCAATTTCTAGGTGAAAGTCACACGCTTTCGCTGTATCATCAAGGCAGGGTGCAAAAAGTTGTCATTCGCTCTGGCGAAGCGAGGATTGAACCAATCGTTGATGCGGAGCAGCACGAACCCAAGGCACGGCAAGCCCAACAGGCAGGAGAAAGCAAGCAGCAGGTATGGGAACAGGATGAGTATTATGTAATGGAAGGCGTAATTTGCCATCATCTGTTTATGGGCTCCTATTACCGTTATATGGTAGAGATTGAAGGCCAACCGATATTTGTTGATGATGATGCTTTTCTTCAAGCAGGTCCTTGTTTCGTGAAGATCCCTCAAGTGAAGTCTTATTGGTTTGACTTATAGGGGTACTTCTAGCTGATGCATACCTTGTATTAGAGGAGGTTTGATATGTATGCGATTGAATGTGATGGGTGACTTGCATTATTGTTTCATGGAAAATGGTACTGTGGAAATGCTGGAGGCCAGAGATAAGGTATATGCGGACATACTCGAACATTTCGTACGAGAGGATGCACAGTTCCATATTTCCATAGGTGACCTAACGCATGAAGGAATGTCTGAAGAGTTTGACTATGTATTCAATCGGATTAACAACGCTGGACGCAGCCTTATCCATGTACTTGGCAACCATGACACTTATTTGCTGCCCAAAGCTGAGGTTGTGGCGATTACCAAGCAGCAGCGATACCATGCCATTGATAGTGAAGAGGCTCTGCTGCTGTTTCTGGACACGACGAAAGAAATGAACCGGGATGATTGGGGCGGAGAAATAGATACGGAACAGCTGGAGTGGCTGCAAGCCAAGCTCGAAGAGTCAGGAAATAAACCTGTGCTTGTGTTTGCTCACCATCCCGTATATGGCACAACTGCGCGATCAACCGAGGAGAAGATGTCGATTGATCCGCAAGTGAATATGATAGAGGTCCTGAATAAGAAACAAGGTCCCGGCTTCTATTTTTGTGGACATAACCATGTGAATTCGATCGTGCGGCAGGAGGGGTGGTATTTTATTCAGACCGCGGCCTGCCTGGATGTCCCTGCTTATCGGAGAGTTGAGCTTAATGAAAAAGAGATCCATATTGAGCTGATTACGATTGACCAGACCGATTTAGCCGATCATATTGGGCTTTTTATTACGAAGATACCTGGCTTGACTCCTGTGCTGGAGGCATATGGTGAAGAAGCGGACGGGTATCTACGCGTTGTATTCAGCGATAACTGATTTCCATGCAGGGTGTGCATTCAGAACCATAATAAAATGAGAAGACATGCAGCAATGCATGTTTTTTGCCAATTATACTATCAGAATTTCTAAGTTTTCAGCAGAGCTGAATATTCTGATATTGCAAGAAAAGCAACCTATTAGACACGAATGTATCTTCACCGAATAGACTTCGATCAGAAGCTTTTCTTAAGAGATAAGAATGTATAAGTTTTCAGCGAAGCTGAACGATTCTTATCTCGCAAGAAAAGCTACATATAAAACACGGATGTATCTTCACCGAATAGACTTCGATCAGAAGCTTTTCATATGTTTCAAGAAAACCTACCTCTGAACCGCGGTTGCTCATCTTTGAAAGGCCTCGATAGAGGTTTTCTTATAACATAAGAATTTCTAAGTTTTCAGCGGAGCTGAAGGATTCTTATGTTTCAAGAAAACCTACCTCTGAACCGCGGTCGCTCATCTTTGAAAGGCCTCGATAGAGGTTTTCTTATAAAATATATGCGATTATGTGGTTTCTACCATCTTGCTGCCACATTAGCCCTTTATATTGAAGTTGTAAGAAACAATTTCAAAAAAAGAGGAGCGAATTCAATGAAAAAATCAATGATTAGTATAGGACTCATCAGCTCACTGGCTCTGACGATTTTTTGTGGGGCCGTGGTAGTAGCCAAGGATAATGCCGATAATGCGTCTACACCACCACCGCCACCGCCTTCCGCTCATCACCAAGAAGGTGCTTCCCCTGCTAACAATGAGGCTCTGGAAGCCTATCAGCAGCAGTTGGCTGGCCAATCCGAAGCGATCCTGAAAACCGCAGCAGATTTGGCTATAAATACGGAAGGTTTGGAATTAAAGGACATCGTAAAAGCTATCGGCGACAAGGATCGTGATAAAGTCCATGAGCTTGGACTGACACCGCCTCCACGTCCCAAAGGTAAAGGTCACGCATCCAACAAACCAAATAATACACCGGCTGAGCCTGGTAAGGAGAAACCAGCCCCGCGACCAGAGCGTGGTGAAGCACCAGGAACACAGGGTCCAGCAGACCCGGCTGGCGGAAATAAGCCAGCTCCTGTAGTCGATGGCAGTAATCCTGAACAAACCGCGAATTCAGTCGTTATATCAGGGGGATTTAGTACAGATCCACAGGACAAAGGTAGACCGGTTGTGCTTATAGCTGCGGCTCTTGGGGTTCCAACAGAGGTGTTCAGAGAAGCATTCAGCGGCGTGACGCCTGCTGGATTGGATAGGGGTCCAACTGACGATGAAGCTCAACGAAATAAGGCAGCTCTGCTTAAAGTACTGGCTCCCTATGGGATTACCAATGAGCGATTGGATGAGGTATCCAACTATTATCGCTATAACGGTAGAAATGGCGGAACATGGCCAAAGACTCAAGCGACAGCAACGGTTAATGTAACAGACGGTGTTGTGACCGGTGTGACGATTACGAATCCGGGATCAGGCTATTCTTCAAATCCAACGATCACCGTAATGGGACCGAATGGTAAAATAACGGCAACCGCTACTTTATCGTACACCAAGGATTTCACAACAAATGGAAGTATTTCAGCTATCACCATTCAATAGTTGTGCAATAAGAAAGCTTGGATATGGAATAAGGTTCTTGCCATCATGGATGACATGAACCTTATTCCATAATGTCAATAAGCTGCGATTTATAGCTCTTGCAATCGGCCTTTTGTGTTAAAATATTCAAAGACAGAGTTGCTTCATGACTCTCACGGTAGAAGGAGTTTTGCTATGAAAACCATCATGATTGTGGAAGATGAGCCCGCCATTTCTCGGGTGCTGTCTGCTTATATAAAAAAGGCAGGTTATGATTGTGTCGTCTGCAGTCGGGGCGATGAGGCAGTCGAACAGCTTGGAACCGTTCAGCCTGTACTGATCTTACTGGATGTGATGCTGCCGGGAATGGACGGATGGGAGGTGCTTCGCGAGGTGCGAAGCCGTAACGCTTGTCCTGTCATTATGTTAACGGCCAGAGGTGACATAGGTGATCGCCTTGCCGGGTTGAACAGCGGAGCCGACGATTATATGACGAAGCCGTTTGAGCCGGAAGAAGTCGTAGCCAGAATCCACGCTGTGCTGCGCAGACCTTCACATGCCTTGATTGCAGAGGATCAGAAGCATTACGGCAGTCTGAGAATCCATTTCAAGTCGCGAACTGTCTATTTGAACGGAGTAAGCTTGTCACTGACGCCCAAGGACTTGGCGGTGCTGCTTTTTCTAGCGGAGCATCCGAACCAAATCTTTAGTCGTGAGCAGCTCATCGAACGAGTATGGGGGATGGACTACGAGGGGAGCGACCGCGCGGTGGATCACGCCATCAAACGTCTGCGACAGGCGCTGCTTCATATGTCTCCGGAAGAAGGTGAAATTCGGACACTGCGGGGAACGGGGTACCAGTTCTATGCCAACCAGACAACCTAAACGAAGCACGCTGCTCCGATACTGGACGCTGCGTTATGTTCTGACTTTATTTATCGGTTTGCTCATCATTGGAGTCGCATCGGTTTTGTGGCTTCAGCATGAAGCTCTGACCAGTCGATTGGACAATATCCAGAGCTTTTCACAACAGGCAGCGGATTATGTTACAAGCGATAACGGGCAAATTGTCATACCCGAGCAGTTCTATAAGTGGATTGATCTGAACCAAAGAAAATACAAGCTTCCCGGACAATTCGGTTTAACGGTATTCAACCAATCGGGCAGTGCATTGTTCTATAAATCTGCACCTCTCGATGCGGGACCACCCGCTCAAGAAGGCGGGAATCCGCCGCCCCCACCCCCCATGCCTAATACGGGGCAACCGGCTGCACCCTCAAACACCCCGAACAATATGCCAGGAGCTTCTGGAGCTGATCCGGCTTTTCCATCTCCACCGCCACTTGTAGACCGGGTCATTGTGAGCAATATCGGCAACCAATATACGATTGTTACCCCTATCTACAGATCGAATTCGGTTATTGGATCGATCGCCGTTTCTTATGCCAAGATAGAGCTAACCGATATTAGCCAGCAGTATGGATTGATCACCTCTCTGCTCCTCATATCAGGACTGCTCGGCTGGCTCATCCTTTATTTGCTGCTGCGTAAATTATCACAACCCATATATGCGGTTGTGAATGCATTTAAACAAATCCAATCGGGAAATTACACGTTGATGCTGCAGGACAACGTTAAGGAGCAGGAGATTCACGAGCTCCTGGTCTACTTTAATGCTATGGCTGCAAGGCTGGAGCAATTGGAGCATTTGCGCACAGAGCTGCTGGCCGGGGTAACTCATGAGCTGAGAACACCGGTTACCTCGATACGAGGTTTATTGCGTGCGATTCAAGATCAAGTCGTAACCGCAGACGAGGCGGATGAATTTCTCGATATTTCGCTAAAAGAAACGCAGCGCTTGGAACGGATGGTATCGGACTTGCTGGATTTCAATGCTTTTGCATCCGGTCATGTACGTAATCAATCGGAAGCCATCGATCTGGGCAAGCTGTTGGGAGAAATCGTATATCAATGGAGCCTGATCCACCAAGAAGACGATCTGGAAATACGGTTCGATATACCCAATCGTGAGCTGATTTCCCGTGGTGATGCCGGACGTATTCAACAAATTATTGTTAATCTGCTAAATAACAGCTGGCAAGCAGCCAAAGGGCATTGTATCATTTCGGTCTCCTTACAGGAATATTCGAGCGCGATGTATGAGGTTCAGGTAGCGGATAACGGTTCTGGCATACCGGCCGACGAGCAAGTCAACATTTATGAACGATACTACCGAGGATCTAACAAAAAGCTTGCAGTGCGCGGTTTGGGCCTAGGGCTTACGATAAGTCAGATGCTGGCGACTGCGATGGACGGTAAGCTGATCCTCAAGGACAGCTCATCGCAGGGAACGACGTTTCAGCTCTTGCTTCCTCGGGCTTCGGAATAAATAAGGGGCCGTCTCCAGATTGTTCTGAAGACGGCCCCTGCAATATAAGTAAGAGTTCAAAATGTCGCCTTTCAGCACCGAGAATGTTGCAAGAAGGTGAAGAAGGAGGAGCAGAGTTTAGGCAAACCTAAATGAGCACCGCACTTCGATCCTGAATGCAAGATTCGATGCCGAGTAGGCTTCCAGTGAGACCTCGTGATCAAAGGGGACTTTTTGAACTACCTCTATAAGTGTTATTTGAGATGATTCAGGATTCTAAATATGATGGCAGCCACCTCTGCCCTTGTTGCTTTGCCGTTAGGATTAATCATATTGTCGCTGCCTTCGATAATCCCTGCTTTTACAAGCGAAGCGATACTCTCGACCGCGTAATCGGCAATACTTGAAGCATCTGTAAAAGCTTGCAAATCGTTGATCGTTCCTTTTGCAATTACATGTTGAGTCGTGTTTAAAGCTCTTGCAATAAGTACCATCAAATCTTGTCTGCTAATAGCCTCACTCGGAAGATATTTATTGTCGCCAACCCCGTTTGTAATCCCGAGAGCTTTCGATATCCCCAGTGCTTCATAGAAATAATCGTCTTTTTTGACATCATCAAAGTTGGAGGTAAACGCTGCTTTTAAACCCAATGCTCTTACCAGCATCGTCAAGATATCGGCCCTCGAAATGTTTTTGCCTGGATCGAAGGTTTGATCCGAGGTTCCATTCACAATACCTTTGCTCGCTAGAGCTTGGATAGCTTCTTGCGCCCATGAATAGCCGGTCAAATCTTTGAAAATAGGCTGTTGGTTTGCTGTTGGATCAGGCTGCTTGGTTTCATCTGCTGGGGTATCCGTTGGCGTTGTTACAACAGTGGTTCCGCTCGGACTGCTGCTACTGCCACTACTGCCACTGCTGCTGTTGCTGCGATACCGCACGGTTACAACAGCTGTGCCCGCTGCCAGACTACCATCCTGTGCCGCGGCTGTAATAATGGCATTTCCTCTGTTAACGGCTGTCACAGTTCCGTCGTCGCTAACCGTAGCGACAGTGGCATCGCTGGTGCTCCAGATTAAGGCTTTAGAGCTTGTATCGTCAGGAGATACGGTAGCCTTCAAGACAGCTGTTTGGCCTGCAAGTAGGTTAAGCTCACTTGGGTCCAAGGAGACTTTTGCTGCCGCGATTTTAACTTCTACGGCAGTTGTTGCCTTGATGCTGCCATCCAGTGTCTGTACCGTAATAACGGCGGATCCTTTGCCTACAGCCGTTACGATTCCATCGCTAACCGTTGCGACATTGGCATCGCTTGTATTCCAGATCAAAGATGTAGAGCTTGAATCGCCAGGAGATACGGTAGCCTTCAATACAGCTGACTGTCCAGCAAATAAGCTGATTTCACTTGGGTCTAAGGAAATTTGTACTGCCGCGATTTTAACTTCTACGATAGCGGTTGCCTTTATAGCGCCATCAACTGTTTGTACCGTAATAATGGCATTTCCTTTGTTCACGGCTGTCACAGTTCCGTCGTTAACCGTAGCGACATTGGGATCACTGGTACTCCATACCAAGGTTTTGGAGCTTGTGTCGTCAGGAGATACGGTAGCCTTCAAGACAGCTGTCTGTCCAGCAAATAAGCTGAGTTCGCTCGGGTCCAAGTTGATGGTTGCTGCGGCAATCTTAACTTCTACGGTAGCTGTTGCCTTCAAGCCGCCATCCAGTGTTTGCGCTGTAATAACAGCCGTCCCTTTGCCTGAAGCCGTTACGATTCCATTACTGACTGTAGCGACATTAGCATCGCTGGTACTCCACAGTACGGTTTTGTTACTTGCGTTGTTTGGAGATACGGTAGCCTTAACTATGGCAGATTGGCCTTTCACCAAGCTAATCGTATTGTTATCCAATGACACGCCAGTTGCTGCGACGGCTGAGCTATCATTGTAGAAATACGCTTTTAGTGAAGGTTTAAAGACGGGCAGCATCTCACTTGTAATTCCTGCAGGTAAGCGGGTTTCATCTACCGTGCCATTTAAATTATTACTAATATACGTGTTTAACTTATAATTCGTTTTTACTGCATTCAGGTCCCAATTAACAGGCAGGTCTACATAAGGCAATGTGGCATTCGCTGCACCTTTCTCGTAAGTCAGGTAAGCTTTAATAGTGGAAGGCAGAATAGCCTTGATCGCACTATCCGAAGCGGTATTGATGTTGAATGAGGCAGGGACGGCAATGTCACGGTCGATGCTCTCATACTCGCGAACAAGCTTGTTAGCCGGATTTGTCCAATCGCCTTGCTTAATCCAGTCCTCGGTCAATCTGGAGAACACAATATTTTTGTAAGAAGCTAAGGATTCTCCTGAAGCGTTACGATCATCTCCCGTAAAAAAACGGCTAAACGTAACGAGGATATCTCCATTCTTACCTTGTGTCACCGCAGGATAATGATAGCTTCCTAAATTCGCTCTCGTATCGATAACCAGATGTCTTCTGTATTTCCAGGTTTTACCTTCATCATCGGATAGCGCTACAGCCAATGTGTTTCTGGTTGATTCCGTATCCACATGGACAAACACCCAATTGCCGTTTTTCAGCTGAAGCAAATCGTGGCCAACGCCTGGGTCCTGCAGCTCGGCGACATCTTTGGCAATGGTCCAAGTAAACCCGCCATCCTTGGATTCCGCATACAATACTCGATAAGGTCGCGGACCATTATCTCTCATATAGGCTACCAAGGTTCCGTCCTTTCTTTGGGCCATCGTAGCCTGAATGTTGGCGACGCCTACAATGGGCTCGCTAAATTCCCAGTGAATAGAATTGTCCTCCAGCGGTTGAGCGGGATTATATTCCGTGATCGCCATGATGCTGGTCTCCATGGTATCGGAGTATAACGGCAAGATCATACGCACCTTGCCTCCATCAAGTGGAATCACATAAGGCTTATCCTTGGTTTGCCAGCCAATACGGCGAGCGAGAGGATATCCTGAGCGGCCTTTCCAGATCGAATCGGCCACGGTCGGAGCATATAAATATTTGTTCGGGTCCCCACCAGACAATTGCATCACTTCTGTTACAAGCGCATCGAACTCGGCACCCTTCACCCTTTGACTTACACCAGCTCCGCCTTGTTCAATGGGCTTAAAAATGTATGCTTTTTGCTCTTCAAATTTTGCCTTTAGCGTGTTGACGAACCCTTTTTGCAATCGGGGACTGATATAATCGTCGGGGCTATTCGGATTAACCACATCCCCAATATTCATCCCTATTTTTACATTAATCACTTCGGAAAAAGTCCATACCGGCTTCTTGTTACCGATTTGATCATACTCATAACTTCCTTTTTCGGCATACGCATATCGGGTTTGTGAGGTCGACCATTTGCCTGCGAGCACAGGGTACCAAAAGAACCACAGTCGTTCTCCGGAATCCATATAAACAACAGGATTAATATCAGCTATCCCTTGTGCATCTTCCACGACAAACGGAGTTTTCCACGTTTTCCCACCATCTAATGATCGGGCTCCCATAATTCTTGTCGTTGTCGCATCCCGCTCACCGTTGCCTTGAAACCATACCGAAAGCAGCTCTCCATTGGGCAGTTCCACAATACTGGAGCCATGAACATGATCGCCGGTATCGCCACTATCTTTCACGGGATCGAAAATGTTGGTAACCACATCTTCAACCTTCAGAACGCCGGCATTAGCCGCATATACGGGAATACTTGTTACAGCTAGCATGAAACATACAACAAGTAGTGAAAGCAGCGTAATTCTTCTATTCATTATCATTACCCCTTTGAAATTAACTTCACAGAAATGGGTCATAAGGTCCCAACGGATACGAGACATTTATAGATAGTTCCATATTTTCTGCTTACAACGGTAATCAGTGCCGTGCCTGTTTTCTTGGCGATTACGTTACCTGCGCTGTCTATTGTTGCAACAGAGGTATCATCTGAGCTCCATGTCACTCCACCATCTGTTTTAACATCGCCATCCACAGTTAAAGTAAAGGTCAACTGCTTGGAATTACCGACTACGGGAAGGTTCAGCTTATTATTGATGACAGGCTGTTGCGCCCCATAGGTAGCATTGATGACGGAACCAAACAATTTCTCGATCTCAGGGGCTTCTGTTCTTGCGAAACCCATAACCTCAAACTTCGGAGAAGACGAGCTCAGTGAGTAGGTCATTAATGCATTGCCCAATTTATCGACTAATACTCCCGGATATTGGTAGGTTTCATTAGTCGTAGGGTCAGATTCCATCAGGATGGACTTCCAGCTCTGTCCTTCATCCTTGGACAGCAGCAAGCTGTAGGTGCTTCTATGACCGCTTTGCTGAGCATCCCGCTTCGTTTCTTGATTGGTAGCTGCCAGCCAGTCACCATTCGGAAGCTTGGCCACTTCGAAGCCTCCATCGTTTTTCAGATATGGATCTACAACAGGCACTCCCCAGGTAGCTCCACCGTCTTTAGATTCTGAATAAGTAGTATGCCAGGCAAGCCGCCCGTTTTTGCCATCCAGCTTACCGCTTCTAAAATAGGCGCGAATATGATCATTTTTTAACTGAATCAACGATCCTTGAATGGTACCTGACCCCACGATAGCATCGCTTATTTGCCAGGTTTCTCCGCGATTATCCGTGTACACAACAACGGAATTGGACAAAGAATCGGAATATAACGGGAGTATCAATCGGGTTTTATTATTGTATTGAATTTCAATAGGCTTGTTTTTGGTTTCCCAGCCAAGTCTGCTGTAGGTCGGATTCCAGGGGCTAATATCATTATCTGCACCGGAAGCGCGCTCAATCGATTTTTGGATAATAGGGGGCTCGTATTTGGAATAGGTTGCACCCGATACTGTATAAATCCCATTTTGCAGCGAGTTAATAATTTCTTGGGTTCTTCCTGTGTACACATCATCATAAGGCTTATTCGTCTGCAAATATTGAATATATTGCTCATATTTCCGTTTCATGGAGACGACAAAGCTGTCGGTCACATACCGTTTATCACTTGAGTTAAACCACGAGGTAACCTCGACATATTTGGATGGATCCAGGTATGTAGCTGCTGTAACTTGGCTCGGACTTAATGATTTGATTTCTGAGCCTTTGACCCTGTAAGTCCACTGCCCGTTTGAATAGGAGCCTTTTCCTGACATGGCATCCCCAACATTCATATAAATCGTCTGTGGATAATGCCACTTGGGATTTCCTCCCGAGCGGTTCGTATACTCATAGCTGCCAATATCGGCATACATATATTTAGGCTGTGCAGATACCCATTGACCATTGAGCACGACGTTATAAAATAGCCATAGTCTTGACTGCTGGTCCACATAGACGACAGGATTAATATCAGGAAAATCGTGAGTATCATACACATCAAAAGGAGGCGTCCAGGTCTTCCCACCATCTTTGGACCTCGCTCCCATGATCTTGGTGGTATCACCGTCTCTTTCACCGTCGCCACTAAAAAAAACCATAAACAAGGTACCATCATGCAGCTCTACAATGGAGGAACCATGGTTATGTTCGGTTGCAATGGGGCTGGAAGCTGGGAAAATTTGCGTTCTGGTGATCCCTTGCAGGGGATCGGTTGGAGCAGCAGATGCAATAGCGGACATCATCAGGCTGAAAGTCATCATAAAACATAGCATGAGAACAAAACGCTGTTTACATTTCATTGTGCTGAACTTCCTTTCATTCAAAGGTTTACTTAATTCAATATGAACTGGACCATGCCGTGGACAAGCTGTTCCCAACCCCCTTCAATTCCCATTTTAATTCCGAGAGGCTATTGCGACGGCGTATTCTTAATAAGCCCTGAAATCAACGGGATTCCGTTCCATTCAAAGCTTCTATTAAGTAAAAATCAGGTTCAGCAGATGTTGCTAATACGATTAGCTAATACGTTTTTTCAATAGATTTATTCTATTTTAAAAGCGCTTTCATGTCAATTCATTTTGCTCGATTTGATTCGACAAACTCTAACAATATAACTGATTTTTACTTGTTTATACACGTATTATGTTGAAGTTACTTACGACCTATATAGGGTTGTATCGTTGGTCCTGGATGGAACTTCCAGATATGACTATTTGAACTCGCAGGTCCTATATTCAGCTCGATTTGGATCAAGTAAATTAGAGGAGGAGATGTAAACTCGATAAAAATAAAATTGTGCGAAAACGTTTGAAGGTTAATCTCATTTTTTGTCGAAGATTATAACAAGGGTTAAAATTATGCAGGATATGAATTTGTGATCATTATAGGAGTGGAGCCCCATGCAAATAGCTGTTGTGACTGGAGGAGGACGCGGAATTGGTGCGGCCATTACCGAGAAGCTGGCGTCAGAAAACTTTTTTGTCATTTTAATTGTCAACAAAAGTTTGGACCCGGCCAGAACCATCGTGGACAACATCCGCTCTAATGGGGGACAGGCTGAGATTATACAATGTGATGTTTCTAACGGCCATGATATTAAACAGACTATGGCTGCGATTCAGGATCAATGGGGGACCCCCTCCATCCTTGTTAATAATGCGGGAGTAGGCGGACCCTACCATGCAATTGATCAAGTCAGTGAAGAAGAATGGGATTGGATTATGAACACCAATGTCAAAAGCATGTTTTTATTTTCCAAATATGTGCTGCCCCAGATGAAGGAGCAAGGATACGGAAGGATCATTAACTTATCATCGATCTTCGGTGTATGGGGTGGTGCCAATTCAGCCGTCTATTCTACCAGCAAACACGCCATTCTGGGCCTGACTAAATCGATAGCGGCTGAGTGGGGACCTTATGGAATTACTTGCAATGCCATTAGCCCGGGATATGTAAAAACGGAAATGGGCATTCAGGAGGAACAGGTGACAGATCATCTGGCTCGTGTACTGGAAAGGTCACCCGTGAAAGCAATAGTCGGTACGAAGGATATCGCCGATATGGTTAATTACTTAGCCGGACCGTCCGGATCGATGATCAATGGTGCATCCTTTGTTATTGATGGGGGACTATCAGCTCATGCAGGCATTTAATACTAAAGGAGATTTTCATGAAAACAAAAATTGCATTGGTAACGGGTGGATTACGAGGTATTGGCGAAGCCATTAGTACAGACTTAGCCCAAAATGGATTTATTACATATACAGCAAGCCGCGGAGGCGGTGTACCAACCAGTGACAATCGGTTTCATCTGGAGATGGATTTGCAAGAAGAGGAATCGATTAGCGAAGCCTTTAAGTTCATCGAAGAAAAACACGGCTCACTCGATGTGCTTGTCAACAATGCTGGAGTCATGATCAATAAACCTTTTACTGAATTTGAGAAAAATGATTGGGAGCAAGTTTATCAAACGAACGTCTTTGGACCGATTTCTTGCTTACAGAAATCATTTCCATTAATGAAGGAAGGCGGAGGGAGAATTATCAATATCTCGTCCATTATGACAAAAAGCCCTCTCCCGAATACGTCCCTCTATACCTCGTCTAAACATGCTCTTAATGGATTAGGGGAATCACTTGGAGAAGAATGGTTCAAGGATCGGGTGATGACGACAAATTTGATTTTGGGAGCTACCTATACCGATTTATGGAAAAACGTTGAAGGTTTTTCACAAGCAGATATGCTGAGTACCGAGGATGTCGCGCGTATGGTTGCTTTTATTGCGAATACACCTTTACATATCCGAATCGACAGAATAGAAATGACCCCGCCTAAAGGCGTACTATAATACCCCGAGTTTAAACGATTCTTTGATGAGGTGGGACACATACATGATTTATTTAAGTAGAAAGTTGCATTTCTCCGCTGCTCACTTCTATCGCGTCTCGACTTGGAGTGAAGAGGAAAATCAAAGAGTTTTTGGATTATGCAGCCATCAAAATGGTCATGGTCATAATTATGTTTTGGAAGTCATGATTAGAGGCAGCCTTGATACCAAGTCTGGTATAGTTGTCAATATAACCGATATTGATACCGTTACTAAAAAACTTATAGAAGAAGAGTTTGATGGTAAATTTCTAAATCATGAGCATCCCTATTTCCAAAAGCATGTGCCGACAACGGAAAAAATCGTTGAATATTTATGGTATGCACTCGTAGATAAATTTCCGGATTGTGAATTATATAAATTGGTTTTACATGAAAATCATTATTTATCAGCTGAGAAGGGGTTGGACTCCATGGTGTCTATGACTAGAAAATATCATTTTTGTGCTGCACATCGCCTTCATAGTGATTTGTTAAGTGATGAAGAAAATAAACGCATCTTTGGCAAATGCAATAATTTATATGGTCATGGTCACAATTATTATCTTGACGTAACCGTTAAGGGTGAACCTGATGCACATACAGGGATGGTTATGAACCTTTCAGATTTGGATAACGTTGTAAACGATGTCATTATTCAAAAGTTTGACCATAAGCATCTTAATTTGGATGTAGAAGAGCTTAAAGATATGAATCCAACTTCCGATGTATTAGTTATGGTGATTAATGAATTATTATCCGGGCAGCTTCCTAACTTGTACAAGGTAGGATTATGGGAGACAGAGAAAAATTACTTTGAATGCTTCACGCATGAGATTTAATTGTTAAATCGGATGATTTGGGGAGATGGATTTGACACTAAAAAAGAAGCTGGCAGGTATATTTATCATTGTCGTGAGCGTCATAATGATTTTGAACAATTTATTTCACTTCATCTCTACAAGAGAAAATTTGCAAAAGGACCAAGAGATGCAGATGGATCAGCTGGCCAAACAAATCGGCATATCCATCGAGCAAGCTCAATTTGGATCTCAGTATGTTGAAGATCTGATCGGTGATCAATTGCGTGTAGCTTCTTTAGCCGCGCAGAATGCGCTTAATCCGGACATTGATCAGGTAACGAATGAGGATCTAAAGGTACTTTCCGAAAAAATAGGTGTTTCTTACATTACCCTACTAAAGCAGGAAGGGGATGATATTAAGGGCGTACGCTCCTCTGATCCTAAAGAACGTAATTTAAGCACCAAGGAATGGGGGTATTGGTTTGATGCCTTCAAGGAACTGTTTGCTACCAAGAATGTAACGGTTTCCCAAGGACAGAAGCTTCCCAATTATTGGTCAGGTCCTGTTAATATATCTGCCTCCAATCCGGATCATGTAGATAAATGGGGGTATTATTACGATGGAACCACCAATTATATCATCAGTCCCTATATGAGGGTTACGGAGATATTAAATGTCTCACAAATTCTTGGGCCGGAATCGACCTTGGAAAAAATCATGAGCAACAATAAGGCCATTTTGGAAATTACGGGTTTTAATCCTAAAGCCTTTGGCCAACCTCCCGTATATACAGAAGTAAACGGGCAAAAGTATATTGATTTGGTCAATAGAGATATACAATTTGGCAAATATACGTTTAAGAATCAGACGGATGTCCAAACGGTCAAGACGGCTTTTGAAACAGGCAAAATGCAAAATGTCATCTCGGTCATTAACGGGAAAAAAGTGTTCAAGACCTTTGTACCGATCGCCACACCACTTGCAAGTCCTTACATCGTTGGGATTGTAACCGACTATCGGGTCATCGAGGACATTCTCGATAAAGAAATAATAGACAATATTATCATTTCTCTATTCGTGCTGTTTTCCGTATCCATTATCGGTTATCTTTTGGCGAGTTACATTGTCAAACCGATCAATCGCATTCTTCACAAGGTGAATGAAGTTGCGGAAGGGAATTTTGATGCAAGAATTGCCATAGATCGACATGATGAATTGGGTTTATTATCAGAGCGTGTTAATACGATGTCGATGAATCTTCAGACCAATACTCAAGAACTGGTTAATAAAAATAAAGAAATTGAATTCCATGCGAACTACGATTTCTTGACGGGTTTACCGAACCTTCGTTTATTTAGTGAGACGTTCCAGAAAAGGATTGAATCTGCTGCCAAACACGATTCATCGATCGCCGTATTATTTATCGATCTGGATCGATTTAAATGGATTAATGATACGTACGGCCATTCTGTAGGGGATTACTTTCTGAAGGAAACTTCCAAGCGAATTACCCATACGCTAAAGGCTAATGAACTGGGCTCCCGCATAGGGGGAGATGAATTTATTTTGCTTTTACTGGGCTACAGTCAGGAGACGATTGCAGAGAAGGCTGAACAGATTTCAACTTTGCTTTCCCAACCGCTGCTTTACGAAGGCCAGGAAATATCGGTTACGCCTAGTATTGGAATTAGCTTATTCCCTGAGAATGGGGATAGTGTGGAAACCTTAGTTAAGCATGCTGATATCGCTATGTACCGAGCCAAGGAACAAGGACGCAATAATTATCAGTTTTATGCATGTGAAATGGAAGACGCCATAGTCAGAAGAGCCGTGTTGGAGAACGGTATTAGAAAGGCTCTGGAACGTAATGAGTTTATACTGTATTATCAGCCGCAAATTGATTTGGAAACCAAGAAAATCGTTGGGCTAGAGGCGCTGGTCAGATGGATTCATCCCGAGCACGGTCTTATTTCTCCTGTCGAATTTATTCCTATTGCTGAAGAAACAGGATTAATTGTGCCCATTGGAGAATGGATTCTACAGACTGCCTGCGAACAAGCCAAACTTTGGCAAGTTCAGGGTTTTCCTAAATTAAGGATATCCGTTAATTTGTCAGCTCGACAAGTCCAGCAAAAAAATCTGGTGGAAAAGATCAGCAGCATCCTTCAAACGTCAGAACTGGAGCCCGAGCTGCTTGAACTGGAAATTACAGAAAGCATAGCCATGTACAACGAGGAGTATGTGATTAATAAGCTGCTTTCCTTGAAAAAGATAGGAATAAAAATAGCCATAGATGATTTTGGAACCGGCTATTCGTCCCTGAACTATTTAAATAAATTTCCGATTGATACCTTGAAGATAGACAGGTCGTTTGTCAATCAAATAAAAAACACAACGGATAATCAGGAGATTATTACAACCATCATTGTCATGGCGAGGAACCTGAAGTTGAAGGTAATTGCAGAGGGTGTAGAAACCGTCGAGCAATTACGTTTCCTCGAAGAGCAGCAGTGCAATGAGGTCCAAGGTTTCTACTTTAGCAAGCCACTAACCGTTGAAGGCATACAAGCTTTACTTAAACAACCTACATGGGAGGAAAATAATTAAACGATGTCTGGCATTTATCTGCCATGCGAAGCCTTCTTTCTGCGTATTTCTGTTGAAATGCGCAATAGAAGGTTCTTTATTTATCAAGCAAGCTTATGCTTACGAAGTCAATATGGCTTCGCAAACCGTATAGGAGGAAGGTTATTATGCATGTCGTCCCAAAAGAGCTATCTCCTGAGCGGGTCTTATTCCGGGGAGATAATCTGTACATCATGGAACAATTAGTAAAGGATGGCTACAAAGGCAAGTTTGATTTAATTTATTTCGATGGACCCTTTAACTCTGGAATGATCTTCTCCATGCCGAATGATAAGCTTGGGGTCAACTTAATTAATCCATGGGACGAATTAGCAGGTGTGCGTCATTATTTGGATTCACAATTATTTATGAAGGATTATTTAAAACGAATCCAATTAGCGAGGGAATTGCTCAGCGAAACCGGTTTGTTTGTACTGCAAATTTACCAAAAAGAAGGTCATTACGTAAAAGTGATGCTGGATCAAGAGTTTGGCCGGCACAATTTCCTTGCTGAGATTATCTGGAAAATGGAGAATAACCCAAGACCTTTCCATTCACAGTTTGGCTTGTCCCATGAATGCCTGTTTGTTTATAGTCAAACGAATAACTATTTGAAAAAAGATGGACTTCTTGTGCCATCGGTGTGGGACGATATCGGCATTTACGAAACATTGGGTGATGAAAATACGTTCTACCCTTCGCAAAAGCCGGAAAAGCTCATGGAAAGAATTATTGAGATGTCGACGGAAGAACGGGCATTAATTGGTGATTTTTATTGTGGGAGTGGATCTTTTTTAATTGCCGCTGAGAAGCTGAACCGAAGATGGATAGCCAGCGATAACAGTCAGCTCGCCATCAAGGTAACGAAGGAAAGATTAGCTGGAATCGGAATTGCTGTTGAGGAGCATCTTGTGGTGGATCATTTTGATAATAGCTTAGTCCATAGCGATACCTACAATAAACAGTCCAATATCCCATTTTCCTTATTTGAACTCAAGGAATTACATACGGCTATAGGCGATAAGGTTAAGAACATCAATGCCATCAAATTTTCCAGCGATATCGATTTGTTCACGGACGCATCAATAACTTTCAATTATACGATGCCGCTTATTGATGATAAAGGTATCAGTGAACAAGAGGTTGTACTTGTGCCGCGGCCAAAGCCAAGACTAGGAAATGACGGTATTTACCTTGACGTACAAGATCCGTATAGGTGGATTCTGTACCAAATTCAACATGTTGAATTCGATAAAAATACAAATCAATATTTGTTTGATTGGGACGCCTTGCAATTGAGAATTCAACAATTGATTGATTCCATCGGTAACCAATGGATTGATGAAATTCAGCACGGTGCTGAGTATACGATTATCAAGGATGTTTTTGGAAATTACTACAGCATATAAGCAGTATGAATGCGTGCATTAGCAACGATCCCCTTGACCATGATACGATTAGCTTAGTGTGATTTGTAGAATCAAAAGGAGGTCAAGCATGGTGTCAAATCCGGACGAAAAGAAATTACATACGTTTCAAGATTGGCTGACATGGGACGGAACGTGGGAGTTAATTAATGGCAAAGCCTATAATATGTCTCCGACCCCGACTCCGCTGCATCAATTTATTGTTGGAGAGCTTCATTTTGCTCTACGGACGTTCTTTCAGAATCGGAGTTGCTATGTGTTTGTAGCTCCATTTGATGTTTTTTTCAGTGAACACGAAGATTACCAATTACCCGATCAAGTGACTCAACCCGATCTTTCGGTTGTTTGCTCCAAGGAGCAAATATCCAAGAAAGGTTGTCAGGGTGCGCCGACCTTGATCATCGAAGTGCTATCACCATCCACCGCATTGAAGGACTTTAATGAGAAGTTTAACCTATATCAGAAATATGGTGTACAAGAATATTGGATTATCGATCCTGGAAATCAAACGGTTCATGTGTACACGTTGCAGGATGGAAGTTACGCGATACGTAATTTGTATGCAGAGCAGGATACCATCCATTCTTTAGTTTTTAAAGATTTGCAAGTACCCATGAACAGGCTATTCAGTTTGGAATAATTTGCTTATTAGGAGGGCTCACAGCTGTGGCTGAGCAATCTCATTATCTAAAGGATCTGAAGGATTAAATCCTCAGATCCTTTTTGTACAGGTCAGGTATTCCTTATACTTTTTCATTGGAAAGGTTAAGAGTTTCCAGCAGCTTGAAGAATAAGCTGAGTAAAATCGTTACTATGGTAGCCAGAGCCATACCTTTGAGCTCGAATTGTCCCCATTTCAGAGTCGCACCGCTAAGTCCGATAACGAGCACTACTGTTGTTAGTATGAGGTTAATCGGCTTGGAATAGTCGACCTTTGTTTCTACCAGCATCCGGATCCCCGAAGCAGCGATAACTCCAAATAGCAGCAGTGAAACGCCACCCATTACGGGTGTAGGAATGGTCTGGATTAATGCCGAGATTTTACCGACGAAGGACAGGACTATGGCCAGTACCGCAGCCCCTCCGATAACCCAAACAGAATATACACGACTGATCGCCATAACGCCGATATTTTCGCCATAAGTTGTATTAGGCGTAGAGCCTACCAGGGAGGATAACATCGTAGAAACACCGTTTCCAAGTAATGATTTACTGAGGCCGGGGTCCTTGGATAAATCTTTGCCAACCATGTTTCCGGTTACGATCAAGTGCCCAATATGCTCCGCGATAACGACCAGAGCTGCAGGAGCGATAATCAGGATGCTGGCTAAGTCGAACGTTGGGCTGTAGAAGGTAGGGAGCTTGAACCAATCAGCAGCCGCTACTATTTCCCTGATATGTACCAATCCAAGCACCGCAGCAAGCGCATATCCGGCGATAATGGCAATCAATATCGGAATGACCCTAAAGATGCCGCGGAATAAGACTGAACCCACAGTTCCTACTGCAAAAGTGAAAATCGATACCGTCACGGTGGTCCCGTCCGGTGTCCAGGCAGCAGGGGCATCGCTTGGCGCGATAAAACCAGCCATTCCGGCAGCTGTTGGAACCAGCTCCAGTCCGATAACGGCTACAATGGCACCCATGGCTGCAGGCGGAAACATTACGTCAATCCATCGAGTCCCGACAGCACGGATGAGTAAAGCAACGATAGTAAAAATTAAACCGACAACCAGAAACCCGCCTAATGCCGAGCTATAGCCTTTAGAGCCCAATACAACAAAGACTGGGGACAGGAAGGCGAAGCTTGAGCCCAGGAAGGCAGGAATTTTTCCTTTGGTCATATAAATGTAAAGCAAAGTCCCTATCCCGTTCATCAACAGGATGGTGGCTGGGTCGACCTTAAACAGAATAGGTACGAGCACAGTGGAGCCAAACATAGCAAATAAATGCTGCAAACTTAGCGGAATGCTTTCGCCGAGCGGCGGGCGTTCATCAACTTGAATGATGCGTGACACAGTTTGACCTCCTTTTATTTAACTTCCCGAACGATATTTTAACATATTTCGATTTGCAGGATACTCTTTTTTTCTACTATTTTCCCTATATATTCGGCAATAAAGCAATGGGAAATATTTCTTTGCGGATTGGAAAAGCCAAAAAACATTAGCTAAAATACGCTAATGTTTTTTGCTCTACGTAAGTTTCGTCAATTTAGACATACTTATTTGGCTGCAATATTTGATTTATCTTACAAAAATTTTCTGTTGTGCTTCTTCCCGTCATAGCTGAACAGTACAGGCTTTGCCTCGACAATCGACTCCAGATGTACGGTTTTCCCCCATAGCTGTTGAATGTAAGGCATCGTTCTTTCCACATACTTCAGATCCAGCTCCATGCCCTCGTAAGCATGCTTTAAGTATAGCTCCCCGTTGCGGTCATAATTTCCATCCTCGACTACGATGTAGGGGAAGCCGCCGTTAACACGGGAATAAATCAACTGATCGCGGATGCTTTCCCACGATTTATCGGTTATTTTCCACTCCGGCCCCTTTTTCTCGAAGACGTACAGATCGAGCTCATCGACCAGCTTCTTGGTCATGTAGTTGCGGACGAACGAAATATCCGAGTCATATTCGCGGACATCGAACATTTTTTGCCGACCTTCGCCACCCTTGCGGCCCAGACGATCACGTTCCTCCTGTGTGGGCTGATCCCATCGTTTCTCGATATCCTCGAACATTTTCAAGCCTAAATAATATGGATTCAAGCTGTGCTGTGAAGGAACCACGACGGATGAATTCAGCTTCGCGTATTCAATGGTTTCTTCTACGCCAAGATCCAGCTCCCGCAAAATCCGCTGATGCCAATACGAAGCCCAGCCTTCGTTCATGATCTTCGTTTCCAGCTGCGGCCAGAAGTACAACATTTCATCTCGAAGCATGGTCATGATGTCGCGCTGCCATGGAGCCATGTACGGGGCATGCTCTTCGATAAACAACACAAGGTCCTTTTCAGGAGCGAGTGGGAACTTGGGCAGCTCTGTGTTCCGCGCTTCTTTCTCCTTGAGAGGCTGATCCAAATTCCACAAATCCTCATAGCCCAGCTTGCGATCGCGATTGTCCGGATCGGAGGATTGCTCCATGTTCTTGCCGCCGCCGTATCGCCCTGCCTCATAGGGCTTGGAAATAATCGGGTCGACATGCTCCTGAATAGCGAGCACGGCATCGATAAAACGCTCAACCTCATCAGTTCCGTATTCGACCTCATACTGGCGGATACGCTCAGCGGTTGCAGACATGCTTTCGACCATGTTGCGGTTGGTTTTGGAGAAGCGCATATTGTTTTTGAAAAAATCGCAGTGGGCCAGTACGTGCGCCACAATCAGCTTGTTCTGAATTAAAGAATTGCCATCCAGCAGGAAGGCATAACAAGGATCGGAATTAATGACCAGCTCATAGATTTTACTGAGTCCAAAATCGTACTGCATCTTCATCTTGTTAAAGGTTTTTCCAAAGCTCCAATGGCTAAAGCGGGTCGGCATACCATAAGCGCCAAAGGTGTAGATGATGTCCGCGGGACAAATTTCATAGCGCATCGGGTAGAAATCCAATCCGAATCCAGTGGCAATCTCCGTAAT
This sequence comes from Paenibacillus baimaensis, assembly GCF_025567575.1. NCBI lineage: Bacteria > Bacillati > Bacillota > Bacilli > Caryophanales > Paenibacillaceae > Paenibacillus > Paenibacillus baimaensis. Next base: position 191,276 of record NZ_JAOQIO010000103.1, read on the forward strand.
TTCAGCAATAGCCGTCCGAAGATCCTGCATATCGGTACCATTCATTGCACAGCCCTCCCGGCGGAGGCATTAGGGAAAAAGGTGCGCAGCGCTTTATATACCTCATTTTTCTCTTTGATTACATAATGGACAAACTTCGGATTATGAATATTGCGATAGGCAGACATCAGCGTACTGCTGCGATTATATTGATTGACCTCCCCATAGCCGAACAGATTGCATCGTGCTACCAGCTCGCCGATCAATCTTACGCAGCGGTCGTTGTCCGAGGTCAGATTGTCGCCATCCGAGAAGTGGAACGGATATATATTGTAACGGGAAGGTGGGTATCTACGATCGATCATATCCATCGCCAGCTGATAAGCAGATGAGCAAATGGTTCCGCCGCTCTCACCTTTGGTGAAAAATTCCTCTTCAGTTACCTCCTTGGCTTCGGTATGATGAGCAATAAATACAATCTCTACATGCTCATATTTAGTGCGCAAAAAGCGCGTCATCCAAAAAAAGAAGCTGCGCGCCATATATTTTTCAAAGGAGCCCATAGAACCGGACGTATCCATCATCGCGATAATCAGCGCGTTCGATTGCGGTGTCACCTTTTCGTCCCACGTTTTAAAGCGAAGATCGTCGGGATTGATATGGTGAATGCCAGGGTCGCCCGCTGTCGCATTACGCCGCAAATTTTCCAGGATGGTCCGCTTCTTGTCGATATTGGACATGATCCCTTTTTTGCGGATATCGTTAAAAATCACTTCCTTGGAGGTGAGCACATCCTTTTCCTTCTGTTGTAGATTGGGAAGCTCCAGTTCATCAAAGAGCATTGATTGTAATTCTTCCATCTCAACTTCCGCATCATAATAGTCATCCCCAGGCTGATCGCCAGCACCTTCACCCTTGCCGGGTCCTTTCGCAGGAGTCGGGTCCACACCTAAGACGTCTCCGACCTGACTATCTCCATCTCCCTGACCGACATGCTTGCTCTTGTTGTAGTTATAACGAAGGCGATACTCGTCGAGACTGCGAATGGGTACTTTGATGATTTGCTTGCCATCGGACATAATGATGCTCTCATCGCTAACCAGGTCAGGCAGGTTCTGCTTGATGGCTTCACGTACTTTTTGTTGATGGCGGGTTTGATCCTGATAGCCTTTGCGATGCAGGGACCAATCCTCGCGGGATACAGTAAACAAGGGCTCTGTCATGACGGACACCTCCTTAGAGTATTGCGAAGCGCAATTTACTTCGTAAGTCTGACCAGTATGCGCAGAAAACTTTACTGCGTCAGACAAGCATCGGTTGAGTTTAAAAGGTAAGAGAAAACAGTGCCTGTTACTAAATATATTCAAGCAGGTGGGGGATATGTGATAGGGCAGAAGGATCATTTTAAGTTGTTGGAGATCCTACCTTTGTAATTTCATTGTCAAATCAAATGGCATCCCGGTATAATAGGGGGTAGCAGGACATATAGGTGGTGCTGATGCGATTGCGAAAATTTATTGGTGTAGAAATGCCGCAATTCAAGAAAACGCTTTCTTTGAAAATTATATTGACCTTTCTTATTGTCATTATTTTTTCGACTTCAATCACAAGCGTGATGTTCTACCTGCAGGCAACCAAGTATATCAATACGCAAAACGAAATGCATGACCGCAACGTGACCAAAAATATTAGCAACAGTATGGACCGCTATCTGGAGGACATGGATCGGGTGTCGAAGATTGTGATCGGCAATCCCGAGGTGCAGAGAATTTTGCTGGAGGGGCAGTCAGATAGCTACCCTTGGGAGCAAAAGCAGAGGGACATGGAATATATCACGAATCTGGTACTCAGTTTTGTCTCGATAAGAGATAGCCTGAGTATTAATTTGTATGGTAAAGATGTGGAAAAAATTTATACCGGACTTTATTATAATTATGATTTTGGGATCAATCTCAAATATACGGACTGGATGAAAAGTAACCAGCAAGCCATCAATACCGAGGGCAGCTACATCATCCCACCCAATGCTGTAGATCATAACCAACCTTCCCGATTATTCGGGGTTATTCGCAGCTTGAGAAAAATGGAAAGCAATGAAGTGATCGGCTATATAACGGTGACTTCGGATGTAAGAGTATTGAATAATATCATTTATACGACCAATTCTTTTTCCGGAAATGAACAAATCGAAATCGTCGATAAAGAGGCCTCCCTCCTGCATGCTGTAAGTATAGGCAAAGAAAATATCGATAAAGCAAAGATGAGACGGATTGCAGAAACCTCAGAGCTGTCGGGCTGGACAATCGTCATGTACTTGCCATCCTCCTACTCATCGAGTGATTTAATGAACGTTCAAACGGTCAGAAATTATTTGTTGTCGATCTCAAGTCTGGTCATCGTCGGTTCCTTTATTTTGGCGATTATTCTTTCCAGATATTTGTTAAAGCCAATCCGCCACTTCGTTAAATCGATGAGGCTTGTTCGCAGAAGCAATTTTGATATTGTACTGGATGAAAAAGGACTCGATTTTGAGCTAAAGCAGCTGTACAGCGGCTTCAATACGATGATCGCGGAAATTAAGAAGCTGATTAACAACATATCGGACGAAAAGCTGCTGGCCAGATCAGCCAAAATGGAGGCACTGCAATTTCAAATTACGCCGCATTTTCTGTATAACACCTTACAGACGATGGAAGCTATTGGCGAGGTCAAAGAAGTCCCGGAAATCCAGACGATTGCACAATCATTGGGCAAGCTGTTCCGGTATAACATTCATGGAGGCAACACCGTTCATTTATATGAAGAGCTGGAACAAATAGTTACCTACTTTACGATAGAACGAATTCGCTTTCGCGACAAGATCATCTGTGAAATACAGGTGAGCGAGCAGCTCAGGCATTACAAGGTACTCAAATTCATTCTGCAGCCGATCGTTGAAAACTGTGTCTTGCATGGTTTTAAAAACATTAATTACAAGGGAGTGATCTCGGTTGGCGGCTATGTTCAGGATCATCGTCTGATTTTATATGTGAAGGACAACGGTCGTGGAATCAGTCAGCAGAGACTGTCGTACATCGATTCCAAGCTGCATGAAATCAGCACTTCACAGCAGGATGTAAAATCTAATGAGTTTGTCGGCATACTGAATGTGCATAAACGGCTGGTCAATTATTATGGATCTGGTTATGGATTGCATTACAGCAGTACGATCAATGCGGGAACTACAGTAGAACTGATCTTACCTATCATCATGGACGAATAGGAATGGAGCGGATGGCTGTGTATACCATAGTGATTATCGATGACGAGGAATGGATAAGAGAAGGCATACTTAGCAAGGTCAAGAAAAGTGGATTTCCTTTTACGAAAATCGGTGAAGCGGCCAATGCGGAGCAGGGTCTAAAAATCATTACCGAGATGGTTCCTGATATTGTCGTATGTGATATTCGGATGGAGGACATGGATGGTCTGGAACTCATACGTATTGTGCACCAACGATTTCCTCATATCAAAACAATTGTGATTAGCGGCTATACCGAATTCCAATATGCAACCAAGGCGCTCAAGCTGAAAGTTACCGATTATCTGCTGAAGCCTATCGACAAATATGCCCTGTACCAAGCCTTTACCAAATGTATGGAGGCAATTGAGCAGGAAAAGCAGGTACGCGACAAAATTGAACAATTAGAGCTTGTCGGAAGCTCGACAGAGGTTAAAAACAAAATTGAGAAAATATTGCAAAATGAAGGCTCCAATCCGCAGGCGATTTTCAGTAATTATAATGAAAGGGCCTCTTTCCAGTCGATAGCGCTTTATATGGATCCACAAATCCATTTGGAAGAAAAATATATAGTTGACCATCTCCTGAACCAATCGTTGTTTCTGCAGCTTAATCACAATCTGGTTTGCTACAGCCGCAAGCCCAACGAATTTATGATCCTGATCTGTATGCCGACGCCGCAGCAAGTAAATGAGTACGAGCAGTATATTACCAATTTCATCGAGAGAATTCAGGAGGACCTGCTCCATAAAGGAATTTATCAATACACGTTTGGCATAAGCGGCTTTCATCAAAGCATTCACACCTGCATTTTTGCAGCCATTTTTTGTATGAAGCACAGAGTATTGCTGGATGACAATCAGGTTATTCGCTACGCCGACACGCTGGAATTCAGAAATGTTTTCAAGCTGCCGACCCAGATCAAAAGCTTTCTGAAGCATCACATTGAAACTCAGAACATGAAAAGCATTACCAGCATCTTAAACGATATCCATACGGAGATTGGGGCCTTGAAAATTTCCTTGCGTTGTATACAGAACCTGTATAATCATTTGCTGATGATCGCAACGGAGGATTTTGACCTTGAGCTGGAGGATGACATTAACCATTATGCCAGGGATGTATACGGCTTTTCTTCGTCACGGGAAATGCTGGATGTGATTATGGAGCTGTACATGAAAATTATTAATATTACTCGCGGGCGCAGCGGCTATTCGATGAATCAATCCATTTTAAAAGTAAAAGAGTATATAGATGATCATTATGCTGAGGATATCAAGCTTGAGGATTTGGCAGTCCTGCAGCATTACAATCCAAGTTATTTGAGTTTAATGTTTAAAGAGGTTTTGAATATTAATTTTCAGGACTATTTACTCCAGGTCAGAATGAACCATGCCAAGAAGCTGCTGTTGTCGCATCAATATAAAGTAAAGGACATCGCGCCGATGATCGGCTTTAAGAACCCGCATTACTTTAGCGCCGTATTTAAAAAGACGGAGGGCTTCACACCAAAGGATTTTGTGAGAGACAATGAGCATGACTAACCAAAGAAAATCCCGTCGGCAATCGCATGAAGCAGAGCGATCATTGACGGGATTTTTTGCGGGATCGTTGTCTAGCTCAGCTTGATAATAGTGGAATCACGACCACCAACGGTCGCAGTAATGACTTGTTCAACGCCACTATCTACGGAATTGCCATAAAAGGCTGTGGCTTGTTCATAATGGACACGATCGTTGTCAAAGGTTACCGTTACACTGCGCTGCTGCTCCTGCAGGTTGATCACCCATAGGTAATAGCCATCCTCGCCTTGGCAAAGTCTGGCAACCATATCAGGCTGATCTACACGAACAAGTGGCTTTTTATCGGCAAATGGAAGCAAGGAGGCAAACCATTGTCTGCTTTCTTCTGTAGGTCTTTGCTTGTATGCATAGCCCGGTACCGAGCCAACAAGCCTTGTGCGGCCTTGACCATAGCGGTGATCGATGACGGCAGCATCGCCATTATCGAACCAGGCTGTGGCTGTTCCGGCCTGTGCTGTATAAGATTGGCGATAAATTGCGCCACCTAAGGTACCTTCCTCAACTTTTAAGCTCAAATCGTTCCAGCGGTCAGGACCGAGCGATATGGATTGCTGCTCGCAGCCAAATACTTCGCTAAAGCCGCGATTAGGCTGACTCTCCTTGGCATGACCAAGGTTGGTGAAATAACCGAAGCAGGCTTCGCTAACGAGGCAGCCTCCTTGTTCGACCCATGTCTGCAGCTTGGCCATGACCGCATCGCTTATCGCAATCGGATAGGGCACATACAGCATGGAATAATCGTCGATCTGATCGATCTTGATAACATCGCATTGAATATTCGATTGCAGGAAAGCTTCATAGGCGCCCTGCAAGCTAAGCGCATACTGGTCGGTACTGCCATAAGTGGCATAGCAGAATGCCTGCGAATCCTCGATCAGCAGGATGGCGAGCTCGCCCTTCAACGGCTTGGCTTTCCAGAGCGGTGCAGTGTTCGGATCGAGCGCCCACTTGGCTAACGATGACGCCATCTCTGAACGAGCCGTGCGGCTGCCGTCCATACCATACCAGCCATACGCGCCGACAAGCGGCCCATCCAGCAGCGGTCGAAAGCGCGGATTGAGATAAGCACGGGCACCCGTTGCAAACGAAATCAGGCAATCGAGCCTAATATTTTCCGGTTCTGACATCTCATCCTTCTTATACTGCGGAGCGTCGTTGGCGGTACGACCTTTCCAGTCCGAGTCACCAACAGCCTCCGCCCGCCAAAACTGCTTGCCCTTCGATGCTGAACGAATGATGTCGCCGGCCAGAAACAGGTTGCAGTCATTGGCGTACCAATACGTGTAGCCGAACGTATCGACGACATCAGCAGCGCGCCAATCATCACCGCAGCAGGTAACAATGTCGGAGAAGCTTTTTCCATTGCCGTGGGCTACGATCAGGTGATTCGGATCTTCTTCCCTAAGAATTCTTGCTCTCCATTTCATCCAGTAGTTGGCGTTATCCCCCATAAAGTCTATCGCGTCATATACATCGGGATACGATTCGATTTTTCGCGGCAGCTCCACGTCCTCCCAGCTTGTTAGGCTGTAACGGAACCAGGACTTGGCCAGCGTCTCGATATTGCCGTACTTGTGCTGCAGCCATTCCCTGAAGCGCTGCTGAGTGCCAGGGTCATAGCTGAGATTATCAGCGTGGTGAAAGCTGCTTTCATTCCAAATGTTATAGCCGTACAAGCCCGGATGATTACGGTAGCGCCGAGCCAGCGTACGCAGAAATTTTTCCGCTTCTGCTTCAATTTCGGGGTGATTGAGAGACACGCCGTATTGACCGCCGACTGCGCAGCTGACGCTCATCATGCTCTGCCTCGGGAAGCCCTGACGTGTTTCCGAGAGGGTATGTGGATACTTGGTACGCAGCCATTCGGGAAATATTAACAAGTGCTCGGCAATAATGGTATCGATATTATATTTGGCGGCCAAATCCAGATGGGTATCGAATTCCTCCCAGTCGTACACACCAGGTGCAATCTCGATGGCAGCCCAAGGGAACCAATGGCGGAACATTGTATGTCCGTCTTCTGCGGCAACTGCATAATCGCGTTCCCAGTCTTTACGCGGGGGATTGGTCTTGCGAAAATAAACAGAGCCAAAATGAATTTCATGGCTGCGTTCGGTGCTCTTCTGCTGTTGATGCGGATTCGAAAGCGGTTGCAATGTCATGTACGTACCTCCCAGATTTTTTCTTATATTGGTATTTCCGCACTCATTATATAATGATTTTGGACGGACACACAGATAAGCGCTTTTAGGAAAAAAAGTACCGATTCTTTAGGTCATCCACGACTATGAGATCGTATTCAATGAAAAGGAGACTATTTTTGGTCGATTCGATACGTGGCTTCAGTCATTTAGAAAGCGCTTTATCCAATTCACCTAAATATTTTATATTTTTACTCCACGATGGGCAGCCTTCGTTGATAATCCAACAATTGAATAGCAATCATATAAAAGCGCTTACCTGTTTATCTTTTCTTAAACGTTATAAGCTAAAGGTGGAGTTACAAATACAAGGGAGGCTTAGGATATGAAAAAACTTATTTGTATGATCGTCGTCATCATTCTCGCCATCATGACAGGCTGCTCAGGAGGTGCTGGAACAGCGGGTCCCGGTGAGAGTAAGCCACAGGCGGCAGTACCGATCAAAACATTAAAGCTGGCTACGCTGCAGGCAGAAAATGTGGATACGATGAATGTGTATGTTAAAAATTTTGAGAAAAACAATCCTGGCTACACGGTAGAGATAACAGCGATCCCCGGTGTTGCCGCATTTAATGCCGCAATGGCTTCCAAATTGGCTGCGGGCGACCCGCCGGATATTATGACTTATCAATGGGGCACACAAATCCAGCTGTATGCCAAGGGCGGGCATTTGATGGATTTATCGAATAAAGGCTTTGAGGATAAGATTAAGCCGATCAAAAAGAAGCTCAATGTGTATGAAGGCAAGACATACGCGTTCCCTTCGCAGCAGGATTTCTTTGGTATTTTCATGAGTATGGATGTAGCCAAAAAATATGGTGTCACCGAGATTCCCAAAACGTTAAGCGAGTTCCTGGCAGCTTGTGAGACGATGCAGAAAAATGGACTGGCTGCGCCGATCGTCATTCCGGCGAAGGATGGCAGCGGGGCGACACAATTCAACTTCGGCTACCTGCATCAAGTTATCAGCGGCAAAAACCCGGATTTCTATAAAGAAACGCTGGATGGTACCAAAAAGTGGAATGGTCAGGAATTTCAGGATTTGTTCCGCGATTACGGCAAGCTTCTCAAGTATGCGAATAAGGATTTATTAGGTTTGGACCCGGATGGAGCGTTTAAGAGATTTGCTAAAGAGGAAGCGGCCTTCTATTTTGGCGGGTCCTATAATATTATTTCCATTCGCACGTTGAATCCTAATCAGAATTTCGTAATGGCACCAACGCCATGGGTAGAGGATGCGAAGGATAACGTTGCGATCTCCGATTATAACAATGCGATCTCCATTTCAAGCAAAACCAAGTACCCGGAGGCTGCACTGGCGTTTCTTAATGAAATGTTCACAGTTGAATCAGGCAATTTGTTGGCCAAAAATGTCAGCACGATCTCGTCTGTAAAAGGTACGATGACGAGTTTTGACAAGAGCCTGGATAATGTGATTCCCATTCTGGATAAAGGAAATTATGTTGGATTTTCCGAACGTGAGTGGATTCCAGGCATTAAAGAAATTATGAAGAAGGCAACACAGGATTGGATGTCTGGTGTAGATTTGAAGATGGTGCTGGATCGGATGGAAATGGAGCACCAAAGACTGCTGAATGCAACTCCGGAGTTTAAAAAGGAATTTATGGAGATGCGAGAAAAGTCAAAATAATGAGGTGAAATATGGATTCAGCAAACCGCAAATGGCTTCCTTCCAAGGAAGCCTTCCAATATTTTTATATGATCATACCTGCGCTCGTTCTATTTTCGATCTTTTTGTTTTATCCGGTATTGGGCGGTATTTATTACAGCCTCACAGATTGGAATGGCGTGGATCCGGGATATCATTTTATCGGATTCCAAAACTATGTGACTTTTTTTACTGATTTTTATGTGCTGACACCGCTTAAAAACTCGTTTATTTTTGCATTTGTGCTGACGATTGTACAAAATGTGGTTTCACTCGTGCTGGCGCTGGCGCTGAATAAAAAGCTGAAAACAAAAAACATGCTGCGCACGGTCATTTTTATTCCTGTGCTATTAAGCTCTCTGATGGTAGGTTATTTATGGAATTACTTGTTTACAGAGCCTATCGCCCTGTTAGGCCAGCTGCTCCATATCGAAGTGATGGGCAATAACTTATTGGGAAGCGCTAATACGGCCTTGTATGCAGCTGTGTTCGTCAGTGTCTGGAAAATGGCGGGCTGGAATATGGTTATTTATATTGCGGCTTTGCAAGGCATTCCCACGGAAATCTACGAAGCCTCCGAGCTGGATGGGGCAACGGGCTGGAAGAAGTTCCGCTACATCACCTTTCCTTTAATTGCACCGGCATTTACAGTCAATATGGTCTTAACACTGGAGAGAGGGTTCAAGGAATTTGACTTATTGTTCTCGCTCACGCAGGGTGGACCGGGTAATTCCAGTGAGATCATCTCATTAACGATTTATCGTGAGTCGTTCGAATATTTCCGTGCGGGTTATGGAACGACGATGGGAGTCATACTTTTTTTGATCATTATCATCATCACGTTGATTCAGCTCAAATTTCTGAGAAAGAGGGAAGAAGATGTCATTTATTAAACGGAATGAAATAAAGAAGACCATTTATGAAGCCGTACTGATCATTGCAGCCGCTATTTATTTGATTCCGTTTTATATCATGTTCACGCAATCTTTGAAATCACCTCAGGAAACGATGATGAATCCACTTGGTTTGCCTCATGTGTTTCAATTCGATAATTTCAAAAAAGTTTGGGAATTAATGCATTTTGAAGTAGCCTTTATGAATACATTTGTGCTTACCCTGGTCAGTGTGGTTGGTATAGCTTTAATATCCGGTATGTGTTCATTTACGATCGCCAAGCGCAAAGCCAAAGGCTATCAATATTTGTACTATGTGTTTGTGTGCGGATTATTAATTCCTTTTTATATGACGTTAAGCCCATTAATCAAACTGATGAAGGACTTGAACCTGGTTGACTCTTTGATGGGATTATCCCTCGCCTATATTGGTCGTGGTGTTCCCTTTGCCGTATTTTTGTATGTGGGCTTTATTAGAGCCATGCCTCACGAAATTATGGAATCAGCGGTGATCGATGGCTGCTCGCCCAGCACGCTTTATTGGCGGATTGTTTTTCCGATGGTGAAGAATGTAACCTCCACTCTTATTATTCTTAATACGCTGTGGGTATGGAATGACTTCCTTTTTCCGCTGCTTACTCTGCAAAGCGCCAGTACCAAAACGATTCCGCTCGCGCAATATATGTTTTATGGCATGTATAGCTCACAATGGAACTTGGCATTCGCTTCTTATTTGTTATCTATTGTACCGCTCGTGATCGTTTATTTTTTCATGCAAAGGAGCATTATCCAGGGAATTTCAACGGGTGGTGTCAAAAGCTGATTCGATGAATGATGGACCAGAGACAGGATTATCTCGGGAATATCGGGGATGAATCCTGTTTTTTTGTGATGGATGGACTGAAAATGAATGGAATATGATGATTATTGAAGTGCTTGCTAATGATTATCGCTAGCTCTAGTCCTTATGGAGCAAGGTTTTACAAGATGTAAGCCAAAGATTATATCATGTAATCGCTTCCTGTATTACAATAAAATGAGCAGAGAACCGCACTCAGCAGGAGGGCTGCGAGGAAGCCAAGCAGTGAAAATTGTCATGAGGAGTTGTGAAGAGGATGAAAAAATTCGAGCTTGCGGTAATTCCAGGTGATGGTATAGGTAAGGAGGTTGTGCCGGCTGCGCTGGAGGTGCTTCACACTTTGGCTGAAGCACATGGAGGCATTTCTTTTACTTATACAAGCTTCCCTTGGAGCTGCGATTATTATATGGAGCATGGAAAGATGATGCCGGATGATGGTTTGCAAACGTTACAGGGCTTCGAGGCGATCTTCCTTGGAGCGGTGGGTGATCCGACACGTGTGCCTGACCATATATCACTGTGGGGACTCTTGATCAAAATTCGCCGTGAATTTGAGCAGGTCATTAATATACGACCGGCCAAATACTTCCGCGGATTGGAGTCTCCGCTGCTTAAACCTAATGAGTTTGACCTTCTGGTTGTGAGAGAAAACAGTGAGGGTGAATATAGTGAAATCGGCGGGCGCATTCATAAAGGAGAAGATGAGCTGGCCATCCAAAGCGCTGTTTTCTCCAGAAAAGGAACCGAAAGAGCGATGCGCTATGCGTTTGAGCTGGCACAAAAGCGCAGAGGGCATGTAACCAGTGCCACGAAATCGAACGGTATTGTACATACGATGCCTTTTTGGGACGGTGTTTTTAAAGAGGTAAGTCGTGATTATCCGGATGTGCAAACAACATCGACTCACATTGATGCGCTTGCGGCATTTTTTGTAACCAAGCCTCATGTATTTGATGTCGTTGTAGCCAGCAATTTGTTCGGGGATATCCTGACCGACATTGGCGCCGCGATTATGGGAAGCATCGGGATTGCCCCTGCCGCGAATATTAACCTCAACGGCAAGTATCCGTCGATGTTCGAGCCTGTCCATGGTTCAGCACCGGATATTCAGGGTCAAAATTTGGCGAATCCGATTGGGCAGATTTGGACAGCGAAGCTGATGCTGGAGCACTTTGGGGAGCACGAGATGGCGGATAAGCTGTTGAAAGTGGTAGAGGATGTAACCGACTCCGGTATCAAAACCCGTGATATCGGCGGGACTTCAACAACGACAGAGGTCACATCCGAAATATGTAAACGGCTCAAGCAATAAGTGGCTATGTAGAACTGTCAATAGGGGAGGCTGCAGAAATGAGGAGCATTTTCGTTATTGGGGACAGCATTTCGATTCAATACGGTCCTTATTTAAAAGAGCAATTGGAGGGCGATTTGGGTTATGACCGCAAGCGAGGCGACGCTCAAGCGATGATCGATCTGGATCAGCCGCTTGGCGCTAACGGCGGAGATAGCAGTATGGTATTGGCGTATTTGGAATCGTTAGAAGCCTTGGGTACGAAGTATGACATTCTGCTCTTGAACTGCGGACTTCACGACATCAAAACTGATCTTGTAACCGGTAGCAAGCAGATTTCACTCGAGCAATATCGCCACAATATATCCGAAATTGTGGATAAGGCATGCAAGATGTCGAATTCCTTCGTCTGGATTCGGACAACCGATGTCATTGATCCTATCCACAATGCGAGATCCCGAAATTTCCATCGTTTTCATTCGGATGTTCTGGACTATAATGCTGCTGCGGATGCGATTATGCGGGAGCGCGGGCTCTCCATCCTTGATTTGTACGGTTTCAGCCGCAAGTTTGGCGAAACAGCATTCTGTGATCACGTGCATTATACAGATGAGGTTCGGAAGCTGCAGGCAGCTTTTATTACCGGTTATTTACATGCCAAATTTGCAGAACAAAAATTTTAGGAGGAACAGACATGGTAAACACTTATCACGATTTATCTTATTTGCATTTGGACAGCTCCCTTACCCAGGCACAAAGTAATGTCAGCACTGCGGAATTGGAGGAAGCGGCGAATTCTACCGTACTGAATGTGGAAGGTATCACCTCTCCATTAATCATAGAGTCCATGGAACTGTTGTTTAATAACGGCTTATACTTCCTGCGCACAAGGTCGAAGGATGGCTCAGAAGGCGTAGCTGTGGCAAGTGAACGTGCAGCTTACCTGTACCCTTTGCTCAAGCAGCTGATCATCCCTTACTTTATAGGCAAGGATGCCAGAGATTTGGAAAAGCTCCTGGACGGCGTATATGTTTATCAAAGCAACTATAAGCTGTCCGGACTTGCTTTGTGGTGCTGCATTTCATGGGTGGAAGCGAGTCTGCTGGATATGATGGGCCGAATAATCGGCAAGCCCATCGGGGATTTACTTGGAGGCGTTATTCGCAATGAGATACCTATTTATGTAGCAAGCGGTAACAGGGGCACTACGCCTGAAGAGGAAATTGAAGTGCTGCAGCAGAAGGTCGCGGAAACTGGAGCAAGAGCAGTTAAATTCAAGGTAGGCGGCCGGATGAGCAAGAATGCCGATTCCATTCAGGGACGCTCCGAATCGCTGATTTATTTAACGCGTAAAACGTTCGGAGACGATTTTACCATACATGCCGATGGTAATGGTTCCTATGATCCTCAAGTCGCAATCGAATACGGGAAAATACTGGAAGAAATTGGTGCTTTCTTTTATGAAGAGCCTTGCCCTTTCGAGCATCTTGAAGATACCAAGGAGGTCGCAGACGCGCTGCATATTCCTCTTGCTTTCGGTGAACAGGAAACAAGTATAAGACGGTTCCGCTGGATTATCGATAATGATGCCGCACAGGTGGTACAGCCGGATTTACAGTATAACGGGGGATTTATCAGAAATACACGTGTTGCCAGAATGGCAGCTTTAAAGGGCATACCGGTTACGCCTCACATTAGCGGTGGGTATGGGTACATCTATATGCTGCATTTTGCTTCGTACATTCCGAACATAGGGAAGTTTCAGGAAGATAAAGCGGGAGTCAAAGTGACTGATTATTTATTCACGCCGCACATGGAAGTGAAAGATGGTGTTTTTCGAGCACCTACAGCTCCTGGTCTTGGTATGGATGTTAAAGTCGTTGATAAAGTGCTTCGTAAAGCGCTTGTCGTTTAAAGGAAACCTTCAAGAGGCTCGTGCTTGACACGAACTTCGCTTGCACCTCTTATGATAGGCATTGGCCAACACCCGAGTGGGTAACCAATACTAGCATAGGAGGTTTTTTTATCTAATCCTTGCTGCACATCGTGATTTCTTATGATTATCGAGAGAATTGCTGATGATTGTTTCGGTATGCAAAAGCTTGCTGCAGTGCTGTTTGCAGGTATTAGAGCAAATGGCTTTGTATTGATTGTATCCAGTTATGGAGTTCCGATGCTATGCTCAGACCAACAAAGAAAAGGATGTGTATACTGGTCTGATTCGCAAGGAGGACATATGGACAATGATCGGTTTATGGAACCGTTCACCACCTGCCAAGAGTGAAATAAGCCTGTACCCACATACGAATATAATGGAGGATGAGACATGTCAGAGAACGTAACCCATACAGCGGTTGTAGAAGATTGCTTTAATATGATGTTTGCAGCGGAACACATTTGTAAAGCCTTCAAAGAAGCAGGTCGCGACCATATCCAGTTTTCACAATTCGGCAGTGTAACCCGTTCTGGAGATAAATTTACAGTCGCGCTGTTGGATAAATATCGGACGAATTGGGATGCAAGGAAGGAGGAGGACAATTTAGGCTATAAGCTGGCTTTTGTGCTGGGCTGGTTGTGCCATCGTGCAGCCGATCGTCAGATGAAGGTGGTATTTCGTGAAGCCGAGCCGGAATCCAGACAGTTCCCTACGGACTGCAGCATCTATCATGATGCATTTATTTTCCACAGATTATATGAAAACAATAACAATACGCCATTCCCTTATCAAAAGGCACATTTTGAGATCAACATGGAGAGTCTGAAGGGTTCGGGCGCCATTAATGTCCATGCAGCAGCAGATACGTTCCGCTTTATTTGGCAGCGCCAGCTTCTTGAACTGCAGACGTTTGTCCCGGATACTGAACATATCGATAATTGGTTCGATAAGCTGCATGCCAAGCACCAGGAGCAAACGATTCATCTGGATCGTTATGCAGAAGCCGTATTGACCCCGGACCCGGATAAAGTCAAACGATTTATCGAGGATACGAACTTTTATAATGAAGAGGACGCTATTATTCAACTATCTCAAGCGCTTCGTCAAGGCGCAAAGCCTTCTCAGGAAGAGCTGACAGCGGCTTTTGCGGCAGAGCCTACCAGCCAGTATGCTCATGCTGTGAAAATGGGGTATGGTTATTTACAAAGCGCAAGCGCTTACTTCACAGGAGAAATCGATCAGGACACCTTGAAGGATCAATTGGATGTAGGCAAGAAAGGGAGAGACGGTCAATCGGTTTAACCATATTAAGAGGGGGTTATCATATGTCTATTCAATGGAAATCGAAGTCTATGCTCGTACTTGCCGGAAGCCTGCTTGTTACAACCGCATTAGCCGGCTGCAGCAGTCCAAGTCCCGCAGCAACAGACAGCAAGAAAGGAACTACACCTGCAGGAGATGAAAAGCCGTTCACTATCTCGATGATGAATTTATCTGTTCTATCGGAGCCTCCCAAGGATAACGATCCAATCATTTCCGCTGTCAAAAAACTGACCAATACCGATTTGCAAATTCAATGGGTCCCTAACGGTACTTACGACGAGAAGGTCAATGCCACAATAGCTTCCGGTCAGCTGCCAATGGTTTTGCTTGTCAGTACACCGATGCCGTCAAATATAAAAAATGCGATGAGAACCGGACAATTTTGGGAAATTGGACCATTGCTTAAGGATTTTCCGAATTTGGAAAAAGCATTGAATCCGCAGGTTCTGAAAAGCTCGGCTGTCGGTGGGAAATACTATGGGATCAATCGCGCCCGTTCGCTCGTTGGTGATGGGATGATTTATCGTACGGATTGGCTCAATAAGCTCGGTATGAAGCCTCCGACTACATTGAATGAAATGTATGAAGTTATCAAGGCCTTCGCAACTAAGGACCCGGATGGCAATGGCAAAAATGATACAATCGGTCTCGCCGAAGAGAAAAGTATTCGTGGCTTCAAATTCATTCTCGCAGCAACTGGCGGCGGCAACGTATGGGAAATCAAGGACAACAAAGTCGTACCGGCCCATGAAAGCAAAGCTTTTGTAGATGCGATGAACTGGTACAAACGATTGTATCAGGAAAAACTGATCAATCAGGACTTTGCGATCACCGAACGGGTACAAAATATTGATAACGGCAATAAAGGTCTCTTCGGCTTCCGTATGGGAGACAATGATTTCATTTCCCGCCATTCGGAGCTGTTCAAGATCAATCCGGCAGCCGAAATGGATACCTCAAGCCTTCTAAAAGGTGTAAATGGCACCAAGCTGCTGATGGACACCGGGATGTCGGGCAGTTTCGTCATTCCGAAGCAATCCGTCAAAACCGAAGCCGAGGTAAGGAAAATCCTTCAATACTTTGACAAGCTATCTACCAAAGAAGGACAAAATATCTTCGAGTGGGGAATTGAAGGCGTTCATTACTCTGTAAAGGATGGCAAAGCGGATCGCACGCCTGAGCAAGCTGCCAAATATGCAGCGGAAGTGATCCAGATGCAGCAGGCCATGCAGATTTCCGATGGCTCCCTGGCTATGGAGGGTACACTGGATAAATATACGGCCAAATTTAAAGCAGCGAAAAAAGAGGCTGCAGCCGTTTCAAATATTTTTGTAGTGAACCCTGCTGCTGCCTATAGCTCTGCTACGTACGATCAGAAGCGTACCCAACTGGATAAAATTATAAATGATGCCCGTGTTAAATATATAATGGGTGAGCTTGATGAGAAGGGATGGCAGGCAGCGCTTGAAAGCTGGCAGAAGGCAGGCGGCGACAAGGTACTTGAAGAGCTGAATAAAGAATACCAGGCTGATCCTGACAAAGGTAAATAAGTCTGTTCAGATGTCGTTTCCTCTTAGAAAGGCGGTAGATGCATTGAAAGCACAAGCGGCAAACCTTCATAAATCAACGGCTGCTTCAATGGGAGCTGTACTGAAAAAACGATTGTTGAGAAATCGGTGGATGTATTACATGCTGGCACCGGGCATTCTGTATTTTCTCGTTTTTAAATATGCACCGATGTGGGGCGTACTGATTGCCTTTCAGGATTACTCGCCCTTTACCGGATTTTGGGATAGCCCATGGATAGGCTTTCAGCATTTCCAAACCTTCTTTAGTGAGCCTGAGTTTGGGCTGCTGTTCAGGAATACATTAATCCTTGCTATCTATAATATGGTGTTTTTCTTTCCACTACCCATTATTATTGCGTTATTGCTCAACGAGGTGCGTAAGGAAGTGTACAAACGTACAATCCAAAGCTTGATTTATATTCCGCATTTTATCTCATGGGTCGTCGTCGTAGGTCTTGCTTATATTTTGTTTACGACCGAAGGCGGTATTGTCAATGAGCTGGTTGCCCAATACGGCGGTGAAAAAATTAATTTCCTGCTCAATAAAGATTGGTTTCGGATCATGATCGTTGGTGAAATGATTTGGAAAGAAACGGGATGGGGCACGATCCTATTCCTGGCCGCCCTGGCAGGCGTAGACCCTCAGCTGTATGAAGCGGCCCGGATGGATGGAGCTGGGCGCTGGAAGCAAATGATTCATGTGACGTTGCCCGCCATCAAAAGTACTATTGTGGTACTGCTGATATTGCGGCTCGGCCATTTTATGGATCTCGGCTTTGAGCAGATTTTTCTGATGCTGAATCCGATGAACCGGGAGATCGGGGAAGTCTTCGATACGTATGTGTACGAACGAGGCATCCAGCAGGGTGACTTCAGCTACTCCACAGCCGTCAACTTGTTTAAATCGACGATTGGTATCGTTCTGGTCGTATTGGCGAATACATTTGCCAAAAAAATAGGGGAGGAAGGCATCTACTAATTAAAACCCTCAACCTGCAGACAAGGAGCAATCATATGATCAAGGAATCGCTGGGCAGCAGACTGTTCGACCTTTTTAACTACAGCTTTTTGGGGTTATTCGGTTTAGCGACGGTACTCCCGTTTATTTATGTGGTGGCGGGCTCCTTCACATCTCCCCAGGAGTTTATTACCCGGAAGCTGGTGCTGTTTCCCCATGAGTTTTCACTGGAAGGGTACAAATATATTTTCTCTACAGACGTGCTGCTAACAAGCCTTGGGGTCACGATTTTTATAACGGTCGCTGGAACGGCCATCAACCTGCTGTTTACATGTCTGATGGCTTATCCGTTAGCACGCA
Organism: Paenibacillus baimaensis; assembly: GCF_025567575.1. Classification (NCBI taxonomy): domain Bacteria; kingdom Bacillati; phylum Bacillota; class Bacilli; order Caryophanales; family Paenibacillaceae; genus Paenibacillus; species Paenibacillus baimaensis. The sequence goes on from NZ_JAOQIO010000103.1 coordinate 209,176, forward strand.
AGGATCTGGATGGACGCAAAATCATTATGCTGGGCGTGGTCTTCTCGATGCTGTTCAGCGGGGGGATGATCCCGACCTTTCTGGTCGTCAAATCGGTAGGCATGCTCAACACGTATTGGTCCCTGCTGCTGCCTGGAGCAATCAGTGCTTTTAATCTGATCGTCCTGAAAAATTTCTTCCAGCAGCTACCAGAGGGGCTTGAGGAATCAGCGAAAATTGATGGCTGCAACGACCTGCGGATATTATGGCAAATCGTGCTTCCACTGTCACTCCCGGCGATTGCCACCTTTTCACTCTTTTATGCGGTCAATCATTGGAATGCCTTTTTCCATGCGGTGTTGTACATCAATGACAGCTATAAGTGGCCGATTCAGGTGTGGCTGCGTCAAATCGTCATTCTTTCATCAGGTGGCTTGGGGGATTCTGCGACCTTCGATTCCAACTATGTGGTGCCGCCTGGACAAATCATTAAAATGTCTGTCATCGTCATCTCCACCTTGCCGATCTTGTGCGTATATCCCTTCCTGCAAAAGCATTTCGCCAAAGGAGCATTAATCGGCTCGGTAAAGGGATGACAGCCGGTTAATCGGTAAACCAATAAAACCCAATCATGGAGGCTGGAATATGTCAGAGAACGTAATGAACACTGCGTTGGTAGAGGATTGCTTTCATATTATGTTTGCTTCAGACAAGATTTGCGAGGTTTTTAAGGAAGTGGGCCGTGACCATCTCAATTTTGCGCAATTTGGCAGCATAACGAGCTCTGGAGATCAGTTTGCCGTTTCCTTGTTGAACAAGTACCGCGACAACTGGGAGTCTCATAAGAAGGTTCCGGTTGAAATCGGCTTCAGGTCTGCGCCAGCAGTGCCCAAGTCGCAAGCTGAATCCATCCTTGCCTTCGTTCTCGGCTGGCTGTGTCACCGGGCTGCTGAGCTTCAGCTGAAGACAGGCTCGGCTGAAGCAAGTCTTTATCAGGATGCCTTTATTTTTCACAGATTGTACGTAAACAATAACAATACCCCGGTTCCTTACAGAACCGCGTTATATGAGAAAAATATGGAAACCCTGCCAGCCTCAACTTCCATCAGCAGTAAAGATCTGGCAGAATGGTTTCACGCACTGCAGCAACGTTTTTTCATCGAAATGCATACCTTTGTTCCGGACGTTGATGATATTGAGGGCTGGTTCGACAAACTGGATGCCAAGCTTAGGGAACGAGCCGTTCATATGGATCTGTTTGCAGAGATCGTGCTGAATCCTGATCCGGCCAAAGTTAAGCAGTATGTGTCCGACACCGATTTCTATGAGGATGAAGATGCGATTATTCAATTAGCCCAATCGCTGCGCAAGGGGGCACAGCCTTCCCAGGCAGAGATTGAAGCAGCTTACGAAGCTGTACCTACAAGTGATTATGGCAGAGCTTTGAAGCAAGGCTTTGGCAATCTGTTATACGCCAGCGATTTTTTCACCGGGAGTATGGATCAGAACAGACTGAATACCCTTTTGGCTGTATAAAAACGGAAACACCTAACTTGCAGACCGGGACGGCGCTATTGCCGGTCCGGTCTTATTGCCTATCGATCCGGGTATACGGAATAACCATTGAGCCATCTCAAATGTTATCTAATGATAATCAACTGTCTCTCTAATGATTATTTCGGTAAGAATAAGCTCAAAATCAGACTTTTTGTAAGCGCATCCAAATTAGCTTTCTGCTGATTGTTTCTGGTTACTGTCCGTGATGATATGCTTGCATTAAAAGTTAGCTTTGTATTTCAATATCTTCTTTGCTGCAATCATCTGAACACGCTCTTATAGTATAATGAGGAAGCACACAGCCTGATATTGTGCTGGTTGGGTCTGATGGCAGATTTGAAGCTGTATAAATAGGTGGTGGTAGCTCATGTTCAGATTCAACACATACTTGACCAAAATGATTGTTTTTACAATTGGCGTCAGTACGCTTCCCATCATTATGCTCGGCTTGTTTTTTTACATGAAAACATCCGAGACGATTCAGGATAAGGTGAATGCAGGTAACGTGCTGATTTTGGAGCAAACGCGTCTGCGTGTAGAACAAATACTCACTGTACTCGATTTACAAATTGAACGGCTTTCTGACAGCAGCTACGTCACGGAAGCATTGGATACCGGCATTGTTCCGTCACAGTTTATATTGGTTCAAAATCTGCTTAGCTCCATGTCTCGTGTTCAAACCTTCGACGTGGGTGTGCAGGACATTCACCTGATTAATTTAAAGCAGGGGTGGATATTAAATAGCGGGGGACTGAACCCGGTGGCTGCTCTAGAATCCACATTATCACGTTATCTTCATATCAATAGGGACAAATTCTGGATTGCTGAGAACGGGAGCTTGCTCAGACCAGGCAATACTGAGAACAACACAACGATTAAACTGATCAAAAAGATTCCCGCATTTTCAGAAGACCCTGATGGATTGTTTATTGCTGAAATCCCCGGCAAGCAGCTTCGCAGCTACTTGTCTGCTCATAATACGCTGGGAGAGGTTATGATATTGGATGAATCCTATCGTATTCTGGCCTCCCAGAATGACAACAAGCTGCTGGACCCGCAAATGCTGGATACGTTGATAGCCAAGCTGCACCAATCTAATGAAGCTTCGGGGTTATACGAAACCAATTATGGCAAGAAGCAGGTTGGAGTCGCTTTTCAACGGTCCTCCTTCAATGGATGGATATATATTTCAGTCATCCCCATTGAATTGATCCGCCTTGAATCCAGGAAAACGGGTTGGATCATACTTGCCACCTGTGTCATCATGCTGCTGTTGGCGGTTGTTATTTCTCTTGCTGGTTCACAGCGTATGTATGCCCCCGTGCAGCGCCTATACCAATCCCTGTTTACTAACCAGGACAAGGAACGCAAACGGATTGACGAATTTCATATGATCAATGAAGGCTTCATAAGGATGCGCAACGTTCAGGTGCAGATGGCCGATCAAATCAAGAACCATATGAGGCAGCTCGAAGAATATTATGTGCTGAAGCTCGTAAGAGGGGACATCAAGCCTTCGGAAATGAACGAAAAGCTGGGGCAGCTGGATGCCAACTCCAAAAAATGGAAGCGTATGGGTGTCCTGACCATCAAAATTGATACGCTGAAGGGCACTCGGTACAGTGAAAGTGACAGCGAACTGCTGCTTTTTGCGATAAGTAATATGGTGGGCGAATTGATACCGGCCCATAATCGTCTGATGCCTATAGTTGTCCAGTCCTCTCAGGTTACGCTTATTTTTGACGATCCCAAATCTACAGAGGAATTCAGAACCTATATGTATGCCATGGCCAAAAAGGTTCAGGACGAGGTTGGAAATTATTTGTCACTGCGGATTAGTATTGGAATCAGCCGATCGTATGCTGGACTTCATGACGCTAATCGGGCTTATAAGGAAGCCATGGATGCATTGAAATACCGGGTTTTGTTTGGACAGCAGACGATTCTTCATATTGATGACGTCCAACCCGCCCAGAATGTAACTACCGAATATCCTAAAGAACTGGAAAGACAAATTTTTGATGCGATCAAGATGGCAGAGAGGGAAAAAATCCAATGTCTGCTGGATTCCTTTTTTGAGGAAATATCCGGGCAGTATCATAACTATAATGATTATCAAATTGCCGTCACGCGTTTTTTTGTCAATCTGATCAGGCTTTTACAGGAAAGTGGAGTATCGCATTTGGAGCTGCTTGGAGGCGACCCACCCCTCATGGAGCAGCTGCATGCGCTCTCATCGGTTGAAGATGCACGGAATTGGTTCAAATCTCAAATTATCGAGCCCGTAGTAAGTGTGTACGAGGATCAGCGCAGGACCAAATACCAAACCATCTCCCAGGAAGTGGTACACATGATTCATGACCGATATGATACCGACATCAGCCTGGAAGCCTGCTCCAATATGCTTAATTACCATCCAAGCTACATCAGCAAGGTACTCAGGCAAGAGCTTGGGATCAGCTTTAGCGACTATTTGATGCAGTATCGGTTGAATAAGGCGAAGGAAATGCTGGAAGATACAGAAATGAAAATTTCTGAAATTGCCGAAAAGCTGAGATACAACAATTCACAGAACTTTATTCGCTCGTTCCGTAAGCTTGCTGGCATGACGCCTGGCACTTATCGGGCAGAGTTTATTGAACGACAGTATCGGGCTAGAAAATTTTAAGACATTCAAATGTAAATAAACAACCCGCTTACCTGGCTTGCCTGGGGAATGCGGGTTGTTTAATGTCCGCACCTATATCTCCTTATATGCTGAATTTAACTTTATGTTTATAGCTTTGAAATACGATGAAATACAATGCCCTGATTATTGTTGTAACCGTTGGACTCCGATATGCTTGTATTTCCATATGGTATTCTTAAATATGAAGTATAAGGAGTAATGTGACTAATGAGGAAATCTAAACAGCTGTTGGCATTGATCATGGCATTCGTATTATTGGTATCCGTGGTACCCTTTACAGCTTCGGCAGCAACCGACCTCCCACCGATGATTAGCGTCAAGAGTGATTGGCAGGGAACGATTATGGGGGATGTGGGTGGACAGGACAAGATTGTTGCTAACAATTTCGGCATTACGGAAGACAATGGCATAGTGACAATGAAAAGCACAGGTGATAGAGGGAAAATTCAAGGCTCGGATAGTGGAGCAATTGAAGGGATTGCCTATTATTATAAGGGAATTCCTGCTAATACGAATTTTGAGCTAACGGCCAAGGTCAATGTAGACAAATGGACGGCTAACGGTCAGGTAGCCTTTGGTATTATGCTGCGGAGCAATATACTGACGAATACCCACCAAGCCGCCTACACCGGAGATTATATAGCACTTGGCGCCTGGGAACAGAAAATGGAGGCCTTTTATAAGCAGGGGGCCGTCAAAATTCCTACGAAAATACAGTTTGACAAATTAATCGCACCCGCTGCAGGCAATGTATATGATCTGAGCCTGAAAAGGTCTGGGAACGCTTACTTATTGAAGATTGGCAATCAGACGCAAGTTATTGATGATTTCACTGGAACTATCGCTTATGCCGGTTTATTTACAGCGAGGAATACGACAGTTACCTATAGTAACGTAAAGTTAACTACAGACACCAGAACACCAAGCTCCTTGAAGCTGAATACGACATCCTTCAAAAATGATTATTTTGTTGGCGATAACCTGGATCTAGCCGATTTACAGGTAACAGCTGTGTATGCGGACCAGCATGAAGAAACGCTGACGACCAACGACTATATGGTAACAGGCTTTAATAACAGCAAGACTGGAGCCCAAACCGTTACGATCCATTTTAATGGTAAAACAGCAACGGTCAACGTGAACGTCAAACCACTCGTTGTTACCGCTTTGGAGCTGCAATATTTGCCAGCCAAAATGGTTTATTATCTTGGAGACCTGTATGATCCTCAGGGATTATCGGTGATCGGAGAATACAATAATGGAGCAAGTAAAGAAGAGCTGTCCAGCACCCAATTCACCACCTCGATAGCTGGAGCAACCGTGAGTGGAGCTACGTATAAGCTGGATTCGGCAGGAAGCAAAACCGTTACGATCCGCTCCAGTGTGACTACAGCTACATATACGACATTTGATGTGGTCGTTAAACCTGCCTTGATTACCGGTTTGGAAATCAGACAAAATCCACAGAAAACAGTCTACTACATAGGTGAATCCTTCGTTGCTGATGGGATGACTGTATATGCAACCTATAGTGACAATTCGGTAATCAAGCTGATGCGCAATGAATATACTTTGTCTGCATTGGACAGCACAAGTGCAGGTTCCAAGCAGGTGTGGATTACCCATAAGACGGCTCAACCAGTACCCATCAACGTTACCGTCAAACAAAAGGAGCTTGTTGGCATTCAAGTCACCCAATATCCAAAAACAACGTATACGGTAGGTCAGTCTTTTGATAAAACAGGCTTGGTCGTATCCTCCGTTTTTGATAATACCTACAAAGAAACGTTAGCTGCGAGCCAATATACGGTAGATGCATCTGCTTTTAACTCTGCAGCGGCAGGAAGCTATGACATCCGAATCGTACCGGTGAATACGGGGCTAGCACCGATCATTCTTCCCACTACGGTCAGAGCGGTGACTGAATACCCATGGAAATCGACCGAATTCGGACAATCTTCATCCGCTGCAAACAACAAGGTAACGGTCAAGGAAGACGGAACCATTCAGCTCGTAGCGCTGGAAGGCGGCGGTAAAGTAACCGGAGATCATGATGGTATTACGTATTATTATACGGAGCTGGATGCCAACCAGGACAATTTCAGCTTATCTGCTGATGTGAAGGTTGTGGCGTATGCCAAAGAACCGTATGATGGTCAAGAATCGTTCGGCATTATGGCGAGAGATGTTATTGGAACGCCTGGTGATTCCAGCGTTTTTGCTTCCAATATTGCAGCCATAGGCGGTTACAGCGGAGGCACAACCAAAGCGAACGGAACCCAATTATTCGTAAGAACCGGGGTTACCTCACCGGATGGGGCTGGAAGCTTGGGCATTCAAAACACAATGCTCAAAGCAGAAAGACCATCAGTTAGCAATACGTATCCTGCGGCAGACTACAAGCTGACACTTGCCAAAACAAACAGCGGGTTTACAGGCAAATTAAACGCTGGGAATGAGGAAATATTTTTCGTACCGGACATTTTAAAAGCACAGGACCCTAATAAAATGTACGTAGGCTTTTACGCAGCTCGTCTGGCAACAATAGAAGTCAGCAATAAGCAATTAACGGTTACTGCGGCTCAAACAGATGCACCCAAGGTGGAGGCTCCCAAGGCTGCCGTAACCCCATCGTTGGATGTGGTATCGTTATCGAGAACCTCCAAGACAGCTTATGCGCTGGGGATAAAAGTGAATGTGAAGGGTACGATCACAGTTAAGCAGGGGCAATCTGTCATCGCATTGGATCAGGCCATCTCGGCTGACAAGGTTTTGACAGTCAATACGACGCTTAATGCCAACAGTTCTACCGGATTCAGTGTCGCATTTATACCTGATGATACGCAGCTGCTGACCTCTTATGATAAAATGGTTAAAAACTTCACGGTTGAGATGAAAACTTATGCCGATAACGGGGATATTTATGTATCGCCGAATGGAACGAGCAAAGGTACAGGTACCCTTAACAGCCCGCTTGATCTGGATACCGCAATTGATTTTGTTAAAGCCGGACAAAAAATCATCGTGCAAGACGGTCGATATATACGTTCCACCAAGCTCGATATCAAAAAGGGCAATGATGGAGCAGCAGACGCCAAAAAATATCTGGTTGCGGCTGCGGGTGCAAGACCGATTATTGATTTTGACAAAAAATCTGAAGGTGTTGTGCTGAGCGGCAATTACTGGCAGGTTCAAGGCATCGACTTTACCCACACAGCAGGCAATACGAAAGGCTTTACCGTAGGCGGCAATTATAACCTGGTTGACAACTGCAAATTTTATGATAACGGTGATACCGGACTGCAAATCAGCAGCACGGACGGCTCCAGTGATAAGACCACTTGGCCTTCCTACAATTTGATTCTTGGTAGTGAATCGTATGATAATATCGATCCTTCCAATAATAATGCCGATGGTTTTGCAGCCAAGCTGACAGCAGGTGTCGGGAATGTGTTTAGAGGGGATATCGCTCACAATAACATTGATGACGGTTGGGACTTGTATACGAAAGCAGGCTCGGGTGCTATCGGTGTTGTCATTATCGAAGACAGTATCGCCTACAATAATGGCACTTTAACGAATGGTACGGTAGGTGCCGGAGACAAAAATGGCTTTAAGCTCGGCGGTGAAGGGATTCACGTTCCCCATATCATTCGGAACAGTTTGGCTTTTGGCAATGGAGCATATGGCTTCGCCAGTAATAGTAATCCGGGTGTTCGGGCTGAGGGCGGCAACATCGCTTATAACAATGCCAAGGGCAACATGAATTTTACAACCTACAACGGCATAACCACGGATTTCCGAATCAATGGATTCATTTCCTATCAAAAAGGGATAACGGCCAAAGACAGCTATCCAGCCAGTCTGGCTTCGGACATCAACTATATGTTTAACGGCTCGGTATCTGCTAATAAATCGGGCACAGCTCTTTCAGATGCTAACTTTGCTAGCTTGCAACCAACCCTGCCTTACCAAAGAAATGCGGATGGCACGATCATTCGAGGCGACTTTTTGAAATTTAAGCTGCTGGCTCCAACAGGCCTTACCGCTGTATCGGGAAAAACGGAGGCAACCCTTACCTGGAATCGTGCGGCGAACGCAACATCCTATACGATTAAACGCAGTATGGATAACGTAACCTTTGTGCAGATGGGTACCACTACGGAGCTGACTTATGTGGACTCGGGCTTGCTCCCAGGGAAAAATTACTATTATACGGTGTCTGCTGTCAATGATACGGAAAGTGCAAGCTCTGCTTCAGTAGCTGTGTATACAATCCCCGGTAATTCAAGCTCCTCTTCAACGGGTGGCTCTGGGGGTGGAGTGGGATCGGACAGCAGCTCTGCTTCTGCACAAACCATTGTGAATGGTAGTGAGATTCGTGTGACTCCGCAGCAAGTAACCGTTAATGGAAAAGCGGCTGCTCAGGTCACAATCGATTCGGTTGTATGGGGCAAAGCCATAGATGCCCTAACCTCCAGTAATCCCAAAGTGACGGTTGAAGTCACAGGCTCGGAGCTTGTCAAGATCGTGCAAGTCACAGCCTCGTCAATCGCTGCCGCTGTCTCCAAGGCACCTGATGCGTTTTTGTCGATCAAGGCGAGCGGCATTACTTATGATCTTCCCTTAAAGGTGCTGGATATTAACGGATTGGCACTTTCACTGGGTGTGGATGTTAAAGATCTAAAGCTGAACATTTCCGTGGAAAAAGTGAGCGGAGCAGTGGCAGACGCTATTGCAGCTTATTCAACCAAGAATAGTATGACTTCATTGGCTGGTGCTGTGGACTTTACAATTACCGCTGAGGCTAACGGCAAGACGGCAACGGTAAGTGATTTTGGTACCATGTATGTATCAAGGTCGTTCGAGATATCAAATTCTGTGGATGCGAAAAAAGCAACAGGTGTGCTGTATAACCCGGTTACGGGCACGATGACGTTCGTACCTACGTTGTTTACAAGCAATGGAAGCGGCCTTATGGCAACGATCAAACGACCTGGCAATAGCATCTATACGGTGGTTCAGGCCAATACAACCTTTGCCGATCTAAATGGTCATTGGGCACAGGCAGATATCGAGCTGCTTGCTTCCAAGCTGTTGATTAAGGGTACAACCGATACGACCTTTGTTCCGCAAAAATCCATCACACGCGCTGAATTCGCAGCACTGCTGGTACGAGCGGCAGGTCTGAACGAAGAGCAGGCAGCGTTAGCAGAACAAGCTGCAGCCAAATTCTCCGATGTCCAAGCAACCGATTGGTATGCAGGTGCAGTAGGAGCCGCTTCGAAAGCAGGTCTTGTTGATGGATTGGAGAATGGAAGCTTTCAGCCTAATGCGACGATTACCCGCGAGCAAATGGCTGTGATGATTGCACGTGCGATCCAACTGTCAGGCAAGAAATACGATACGGATGCCAAAAAGCTTGCTGCATTCGATGATAGCCTCATCATATCTTCCTGGGCCAAGGACGCAGCTGCAGGAGCGCTGAATGCCGGTATTGTGAATGGGACAACAGTACGGACATTTGCGCCTGACAGCAAAGCTACCCGAGCTGAAGCGGCAGTTATGCTGAAGCGTTTCCTGTTATTTGCCGAATTCATGAATGAATAGCCAAGGGATGAACGATGTGCGGATTTCTTGAGCCCATCAAGTTGAATATTGAAAAGCCTGCTCGTGCCACATTTTGGTGGCTTGAGCAGGCTTTTGTTTCGTATGATCTTCACAAAGTGGATGTCCGAACCTTGACACGGTTGCGTCCTTCACGTTTGGCAGCGTATAAGGCATCATCTGCCTCGCGAATGAGCTGATTTAGCTGATTATCAGGTAGAAGCTCAGCTAAACCAAAGCTCGCTGTCAGCGGGATATGGGCTCCATTATACTGTACAGGCGATTCTTCAATGGTTGAACGCAGAGCTTCGGCAAGCTCTAGAGCCGCAGATTTTGTGGTCCGAGGCAGCCACAGGATAAATTCTTCCCCGCCGTAACGGCCAAATAAATCACTCGTCCGGAGCTGCCTCTGACTTACTTTCGCTACGTGCTGTAGGGCAATATCCCCTGCTTCATGGCCATAACTGTCGTTCACCTGTTTGAAGTGGTCAATATCGAACAAGAGGAGCACAGCTGGCTCTTGCTGCCGATTTACCTGCTGCAGCTGTTGTTCGCAAGCGTGGATGAATTGAGAACGGTTATATATTCCCGTTAAACCATCAATGGCGGCCAGCTTTTGCAATCTTTGCAGCAGTTGAATGCGTTCGGTGATATCGATCAGGGATACAATAACACCCACATGATGTTCAGCGGTATTTTCCAGAATTGGAGAAATACGAACCTGGTAGTGAACGATCAGGCCGCCAATATGGACTTCTGTGTCGTATTCGGTAATAAGCCGGGATGGTTCTGTTGTTATTTGTTTAACGGATAATCCGGGAATCAAGCCATCCGCTGAGGTGCCGATGATGGCAGGTGTCAATAAGGGAATGACCTTGAAAGCGGCCTGATTATAGCGGACAATGCGACCTTCTTCGTCCAGCACCAGAATACCGTCGCGCATGCTCTCAAACACAGCTTGAATCGCTATCGGTGTGAGTGAAAACATCCGGAATGAGAAGATAGCAATCCCTATGAGTAAACAGGTCAAGCTCATAGATGCTGGTGTTACGTCGATGCCGTAGGGAACGATATCCGTAAAATACAGCGATGCACTTAATAACGGTATCGTGAAGGTAATCGCCATAGCGGCAATCTGCTTCCTGAAAATGAGCGAAGCTCTTTTCCACTGTAGAAACAGGATTATGATACATACCACAAAACAGGTACAGGAATAGGCGGCATCAAAGAAAAACCAAGGTCCCAATTGGACGTCACTGACTGGAAAGGGGCCATGTGTATATAACTCTATCGAACTGAAATACAATCCATGCCTATCATTGCTAAGCTGAAGGATCACGGTTAAGGATGGAATGACAAATAAAGCCCACAGCCAAGATCTTTTCAACAGTCTGCCCATATGTGTGTATTCAATCGTGATGAGTAGACACAAAGGCAGTAGGAACGGAACAAACAAATATTCCAGCTTGATCCAGTTAATCATTTGGTGAAGAGAGTCACTAGCCAACTCGCCAGCATATGTAAAGGCATAGAGCGAGCAAAATCCACATAACAGCAAATAAGCTCGTGAGAGCGGAGTTTTACTAATTTTTTTGATGATATAGAGAGTGAGCAACAGATTGAGTATAGCCGAAAAAATCGTAACTGTGATATAACCTGTTGCTGCTGTTGTCATGCTTGCTGGGTTCCTCCTCACATGCATTAAACTTTCTTATAATTGTAAAGTATGGCTTACATTAACCATACTACATAATGTGACAGGTTGTCATCGACGAATATTTCCCATGTCGTCATACTTTCACCATGTTCGTTCCAGCTAAAATAAGCGATGATAGACCCACAAGATAAGCATCATGAACTTGAAGCATACGGAGGACAGAGGAGGCATTAGCAATGGATCATAAAATCATCGCACACGGTAATAATCACTACGAGGTCGAGCTGGGACATGGGAATTTGCATGTTTATGCGAATCCGGAAATCTTCCAATCATTCGAGTCGAGAGTCTACGAAATGGCCGATAATAATTTGAGAATTCCAAGAAACGTCTATATGGGCTATACGCCTGACGCTCATGTGGGTGTTGGAACCTGCATCGGAACGACGGCAGTGTGGAATATGAAGGATGGTATCGTATCTCCATCAATTGTTGGTGTCGATATCGGCTGCGGCATGCGGGTGCATACGACGTCACTGCATCGCAGCGATATTCAGGATAAAGCGGTTCGTAGAGCGTTGATCACCGCTATCGAGAAGTATGTACCAACCAATGAAAGAACCAATTCGCATTATGCCGATATCGATATCATGAATGTAGTACAGTATGGCTTGAAGGGATTGCCTGCATCCTATGTACCTAATGAGCGCTGGTTAACGCATGTGGAGGAGTCTGATTTTCAGTACGATCATGCTTTCCTCGAACATCTGCCACCCAAAATTCGTAAAAACGCCCAAGGTCAATTAGGGTCACTTGGCAGCGGGAATCATTTTATTGAAATTCAGTATCTGGAATTGAATGAAGAGCATCAGGAGCTTGCAGCGAAGTGGGGACTGTTTGATGGGCAGGTCGTGGTCATGATCCATTCCGGTTCCCGTGCATGGGGCGCTATGGTTGGGCGCGAGTATAACAAAGTGCTCAAGGAGTCCATGCGTCTATGGGGTGTGAGCAATCCTGATCCCAACCTGATCTACGCGCCTATTGTGAGCCAGGAGGGACAAACCTATCTGAACTTAATGTATTCTTCATTGAACTTTGCTGTCAGCAACAGGCATATGATTGCGTTCGGAGTACAGGAGGCTTTCAGGGAGGTATTCGGCTCTGGTATGGAGACTCCGGTGCTGTATGATCTGATGCATAACTATGCGCTTAAAGAATTTCATCGCGGTCAGCCTATGCTCGTTCACCGGAAAGGGGCAACACGGGCGCTGCCACCCAAGCACTTTCTGAACACGCCAGCCTACAAAGAAACAGGTCATCCGGCCTTGATTCCAGGCTCAATGGGAACCTCGTCTTATATTATGGTTGGCAGAGAGGAAGGTTTGAAAAATTTTTATTCGATCTGCCACGGCGCGGGGAGAACCCGATCACGGAGAGCTACCAAGGAAATGGTCACCGTGGATCAATTTGAGCAATCCTTAAAGGTCGGTTCTGAGGATGAGGTTATGGTGAACCATCGTTCCTTGGAGACGATTCTGGACGAATGTCCGCAAGCCTATAAGGATGTGGATCAAATCATTGATAGTGTCGTGGGTGCGTCATTGGCAGATGTGGTGGCCAAATGCAAGCCTATGGCTGTGATTAAAGGAATTTGAGAATGCTTCAGAAGTCATGTACCAGTCAACAAAAGTGGGTTACCCCCTAAAGTCTGCTTAGTCTCCAACTGGGAGCTTAAGCAGGCTTTTTCTGTCGAGATGAGACGCTAACGAGGTGGACACACTCAGAGCTCTAAACCGGTTCCCTGCTTGAATCGCTTGATTACAACCTGTGTAGTCACGCTGACCACACCCTCAAGTGTATAAATATGCTGGAACAAAAACTGCTCAAGAGCTGCATCGTCCTTCAATAAGGCATGCATATGCAGGGTGCTGGGACCGGTCATTTGATAAATGCTGATCACATTGGGATCGGCGCTGAGGGAATCACCGACCTGCTGGACGAAGCGCGGCTCCACCTCGACTTCAAAGAAGGCGCTGACGACTTTACCGAGCTTGGTGGCGTTCAGCCGAATTGTAAAATTTTCAATAATTTCGTTCTCGATCAACGATTCTACACGTTTTTGAATGGCTACCCGAGACAGATTCAGCAGCTCGCCGATTTTGGCATAGGACATGCGTCCATTTTCATGCAGCAGCTTGATAATATCCTGATCGGTTTGATCCAGATGCGGTAATTCCAATTCGAAACCCTCCTTCAAGACCATTAAAATTTACATAATTTTATTTTAGCATAGAAAAATCGATAAGTTAACTTGATTTTCGTTATAAATTGATAAAATGTTAATCAATTTAAGGTTTTATTATCATAATAGTAACTAAATTATGAATATTGATTTACAAGTGGTATTGACGAAATATAGATGCCTGCATATAATCATGTTAATAAACATAACATGTTTTCAAATATTATTATTTACGTAAAGTATTATTACATGGAGGTGAGATTGGTTATGGCTGGCAAACTTATTTATAACGGAACGGTAATTACGATGAACAAGGATAATGAGGTGTTTAAACCGGGCTACGTGTATATGGAGCATGATGTAATTAAAGCGGTTGGGGAGTGGAAGCTGGATGGGAGTCTGGATCATTTGGTAGTTCAATCGACTTATGCTTACAACGCACAAGGGAAGGCGGTTATTCCGGGTATTGTAAATGCACATACGCATTTGTTTCAAACCTTTATGCGAGGGGTTTCCGATCATTTGCCGCTTTCGAGATGGCTTCGTGAAATTATTTGGCCTTTGAGTCTGGCGATGGAACCTGAGGACTTTTATTTGGCGGCATTAATTGGCTGCATGGAAAATTTGAAATCAGGTGCCACTTATATCATGGATCATCATTATATTCATACCTCTCCAGATAATGAGGCAGGTGTATTGCGGGCGATGGTGGATTCGGGGATTCGCGGGCATTTGGCGCGCGGTGGTTCGGATATGACGCATGAGCAGCGCTTGCGCGAGACGGAGGAGCAAATCTTCACACGAACGGATCAATTGCTGGATCGTTGGGATGGCGCTGCCTCTGGGCGTATAAGGATTGCGTTGGGGCCGCTTAATTTATACGGCTGCTCGCGTGGTTATCTGGAGCAGGCGGCCAAATTCAGTCGGGATCGCAAGCTGATCTCGCACGTGCATGTGGCAGAAACGAGTGAGCAGATTGACAATACGGTAGCCCGTTATGGTTTGCGGAATCTGGAGCTGCTGAACGAGGTTGGCTTGCTTGGCGAGCAGACGCAGGTTGTGCATGGGGTATGGCTCGATGATGGCGAGCTGGAGATGATTCGCACCGAAAAAGCTACGGTTGTGCATTGTCCGGTATCCAACATGTATCTGGCTTCGGGTGTAGCTAGGGTGCCGGAGATGCAGAGACTTGGAATTAATGTCGCCTTGGGTACGGATGGACCAGGGAGTAACAATTGCCAGGATAATCTGGAGGTGCTGAAGTTCACGGCATGTCTTCACAAAGTGAATCAGTTGGATGCGACACTGCTTCCCCCTATGGATGTACTTCGGATGGCAACGGTAAATGGGGCTAAAGCGATGGGCCGCAGTGATGATCTGGGGAGTCTGGAGCCAGGTAAAAAGGCGGATGTGGTCACGATTGATTTAATGAAGGCACATATCAGTCCGGTTCATCGCGCAACTTCGGCCATTGTGTACAATGCGAATGGTAACGATGTTGATCTCGTGATGGTAGGGGGTCAGGTTGTTGTTGAAGGTGGATTGTGTGTGGGGATTGATGAGCAGGAGGTGCTGCTGCGAGCCCAGGTTAGAGTGGATGCGCTTCGCAGCAAACTGGCAGCGAGTTATCCGATTTTTTCGACGGTTGAATAAAAAGTTCATTACCATGAATTGACTACAAGGAGAAGGGATGATTTCAATGTATCAAAAACGTCTGCAAGATCCGGTGTTGGAAAATGATTGGCATGCAGTTTATCTGGCTTCCGAGCTTAAGGAGCAACCGGTTGGTGTTATGGTGTTGGGTGAGCGAGTAGCTATTTATCGGACGAAGAAGGGGGTACATGCCTTTCAGGATCTATGCATCCACCGTGGAGCTATGCTGTCCAAAGGCTGGGTTCAGGATGATATTCTCGTCTGTCCCTATCATGGGTGGCAGTATGATTCCTCCGGTCAATGCGTCTGCATTCCGGCGCAGCCGAGGGGTGAGAAGATTCCGCCAAGAGCCAAGGCTCAGGCTTATTCCTGTATGGAAAAGTACGGTTTTATCTGGGTTTGTATTGGTGAACCGTCAGCGGAGCTCCCGCATTTTGAAGAATTTGCTGATCCTCAGTTTCGTCCGCTTGCTTGTGGGCCCTATACGGTGCATGCGGCAGGAACGAGGGTCATTGAGAATTTTACGGATTTTGCCCATTTGATGTTTGTGCACCAGGGTCTACTGGGGCATCCCGATTATGCCGAGCTTCCTGATTTTAAGGTGATTAAAGAGAAGGAACGCATTTATATTGAAGACGTGCCGATTTTTCAGCCTGTAGCTCATTCGGGCTCGGATAAAAGTGAAGGGACGACCTACGTGTATAGAAAGGAAGTGTATCGCCCTTTATCGGCACGGCTGACCAAGGCTGACCCCAGCAACGGTCAAGCCTTGTGGATCATGCTGACGGTTTTGCCTGTCACAGCAGAGGAATGTCTCGTATTCATGGTCGTTTCGCGCAATTATGCGTTTGATGTGGATGATGCGAATTTTATTCAATTTCAGGATATGGTGTTCGATCAGGATGCCCGTATTATTGAGACGCAGAAGCCTGAGCTGCTGCCGCTTGATTTGCAGGTGGAGCTTAACCATAAGGTGGACCTGTTTTCCATTGCTTACCGTCGGTGGTTGAAGGAGCTGGGTGTCGTTGTCGGAACGATATAGCAGACAAAGAGTGGAGATTGATATGTCATTTTTATATGGAATACAAAATTTAACATAGGTATTTTGTTAATTTTAACGAAATTATGTCATGTTTGTTGACGTTACTGTAACACGAGAGCTATAGTGGAGCTGCTTCTATTCAATGGTGAGAACGCAGTCTCTTAATGAATCATTAGTGGGCTGGGGGGCGATGTAGGCTGTTGGTGAAAGATTGCGGAAAACATTCGGTTCCTTGTATCTATCGCTATTCAGTCAAAAATATGTTGAAGGTAGAGGTGGGTAGGTGATGAAGGTAGCTGCTGCAAGCGGGGGGCGCTGGTTGGATCGTCTGTTTAAGCCTTCGATGTGGTTGATGAACAGGCTGCGTTACGCTCAAAAATTTGTGCTGATCGGACTCGTGTTTGTGATTCCGATTATGGTACTCACATTTCAGATGTTTTACAACATGAATAAGGATGTTCGTAATACAGAGCTGGAGGCTCGGGGGTTGGTTTATCAGCGTAGCCTTGGGGAAATGATTGTGGCATTGGAACAATATGGGTGGGGTTTGGATAGGGGGTCTGAGGGGGTTGTTGTCAGAGGTGATGTCAAGGAGATTGGTGGCAGGATCGATCGGATTATAAATGATCTTATCCAAGAAATGTCCGCACCTCAAAGTGGGTTGATGGATCCTGATTCATGGTCCAATTTGGTGAAGCAGTGGGAGATAATCAAGGCTGAGGGTGGTTCCACGAGTAGAGCTTTTTATGAGGTTCGGCATGTTGAGCTTGAGCAAATGATTTTGAAGCAAATGGATGAAGTGAAAAACAATTCGGGTCTCATTCTCGATTCGGAAATGGATACGTATTATTTGATGAACGCTGTCGTCAATGTGTTTCCGGGCTATTGGACCCATCTTGAAAAGATAGAGCTGTTGGGTACCGAGATTGCCATGCGAGGATCGATTAAAAATGTGAAAGAGCGAGAGGATCTTATTCGTCTGACGGTTGAGTTGGATGCAGTATTATCTGAGATGAATCAATCAGCCGAGCTGGTTATTAAACAAAATCCGCGGTTCGAAATGGCTTTGCGGGATTTGCAAGCAAGAAACGCAGCTTCCACCAAGGTAGTTACGGAATTGCTGGACGATAAACTCGTAAATGCGGGTGTTATTGTAACCTCGGCTGATGAGGTAGCGTCTACCAGTCAAATTGCCAAAAAAGCGCTTCTTGATCTGCACGACAGCCAGCTAAATCTGATGGCGGAGCGCTTTGGCGAGCGAATCCGCGATTACCAAGTTGACGGTTTGCTTGTCGCTCTGCTGCTGCTGTTCATTTTGGTACTGGTCATTTATTTGTTCGCAGGCTTTTATTTCTCGGTCAAAAATGCGATCGTTCAGCTGGATCGGGCTACACAGCAGCTTGTCCAGGGGGATTTGACGGTGAGAGTAAGCTCGGGGACGAGAGATGAATTTAATAATGTCATTTCTGCCTATAATCTGATGGCGGATTCCTTTCAAGAAGTGGTGGGACGCAGCAGGCAGGTGGCGGAAAAGGCTTATGAATCTGCAGGTCATTTGCGGATCAGTGTTCAGGAAACAGCGGGCAGCTCCAGAGTTATTACGGATATTATGCAGGAGGTGGCTGTTGGATCGGAGCTGCAGATGCGGAGCTCCCAGGATACTGCGTCGGCCATGAATGAAGTATCTCTCGGTGTTCAGAGAATTGCCGAAACCTCTTCGGTTGTGGCGAATGCAGCTGGTGATGCGGCTCAGGATGCACGTAGAGGGGCTGTTGATCTGGAACAAGCCGTTGTTCAAATGGCCTCAATCAAAACCAAGGTTGGTGAAACGGCGGTTACGATCTCGCAGCTGCATGAATTGTCGATTCGAATTGACCGGATTCTTATTGTTATTAAGGAGATATCGAATCAGACCAAGCTGCTGGCGTTGAATGCTTCAATTGAAGCGGCGCGCGCCGGTGAGCATGGGCGTGGATTTCATGTTGTGGCTGAGGAGGTTAGGAAGCTGGCTGAGCAATCGGACGAATCCGTCAAGCAAATAGCTTCGTTGATTTCCCGGGTTCAGCATAGTGCCAAGGAGACTGTGGATAAGATTGGTGTTGAAATTAAAGAGGTGGATAAAGGCAGTATGCTGCTGGATCAGGTTAGTGTTGTGTTTGATCGAATAATGAAGTCCGTGGAGCAGGTAGCCAGTCAGATTCAGGAGGTGTCTGCAGCTTCCGAGCAAATATCTGCCAGTACGGAAGAGGTGTCGGCTTCTATGGAGGATAGTGTCGGTGTTTCCCGCAAGGCGGTCTCCCATGCTCATCATGTAAAAGTGTCTATGGAAAAACAGGTAGGTACGACCAAGGAAGTGGCGATGTCGTCTGAAGCTTTGAATGTGCTGTCTGAAGAGTTGTTTCAATCATTGGTGCAATTCAGAATAGAATAATAAAGTTTATAATGTTAGTTTATATAACACATAAATAGGCTAACTAACGAAAAACACTCGATATTTTGTTAAATTACACAATTAAATGTTATATATATTGACTTATACATTACGCCGGATTATATTTTGTTCATGCAATCAGCAGATTTGCAGTGGGTTCATCCAAAATAGGGGGGAAGTTAAGAATGAAATTATTCAATCGTACTGCCATGTTTTTGGGGAAACGCAATGTGGTTACGTCGCTCTGTCTGGTCCTGCTGGCCGGTGCTTTATCAGCCTGCGGAAGCGCGAAGCCGCCCGAGACAGCTGCAACACCCAAGCCTGCTGACACTATGGCTGCCAAGCCTGCGGAGCCAGCAGCAGCCAAACCGGCTGAAGCGACAGCGCCTAAGGCACTTGTACCGGCAAGTCTCATTCTTAACTGGTTTGCAGAGCCTGAGCACGGTGGCAATTTTGCGGCATTGGCCAAAGGCTATTACAAGGATGCAGGCTTTGATATGACGCTAACTCCTGGAGGGCCTTCGGTATCTGCCACACAGATCGTGGCATCCGGTAAGGCACAGTTCGGGATGGCGAACGGTGATGATATTTTGGTAGCGAGACAGGAAGGCATTCCGATCATCGCGATAGCGACATCCATGCAGAAGAGTCCACAGGCTTTGATTTTTCACAAGGACTCGGGAATTAAGGACTTTAGCGATCTGAATGGACATAAGGTTTATGTAGCTGCTACTGCTAACTTCTGGCAGTACATGAAGAAAAAATATAAGCTGGATACGGCGCAGGAAATGAAGTATACCGGACAATTAGTCAACTTTGTCAATGATAAAAACTCGGTTACTCAAGGCTATCTAACCTCCGAGCCATTCACGCTCCAACAGCAAAATATTGAGTTCGGTACGCTGTTAAATGCGGATTCAGGCTATAACATTTATGCAGGTGTGTACTTTACGACGGAGAAAATGGTTGCAGAGCATCCGGACCAGGTTAAAGCTTTTGTCGAAGCGACAGTTAAAGGCTGGGATTATTACAAGGATCACTCCGATGAAATTCATCCTATGATTAAAGAAAAGAATCCGGATATGGGTCTGGACATGATGAAATACAGCGCACAAAAAGAAATGGATTTTGTTTATGGCGGCGATGCCGTAACCAAAGGCACCGGGATTATGACTCAGGAGCGTTGGGCTGAAGTGCAAAAGCAACTGGTGGATGTAGGCGTCCTGAAGAAAGCAGAAGATTTAAGCAAAGTGTTTACAACACAATTTTTGCCCAAGAAATAAGCTTAAGATCATACAGTTCAAACAAATGATGATAGGGATGGTGGCGGCATTGGCTTCATTGGAAAATTTGGAATTATTGAATGTGAGATTGCCTATGGAAGACGAAGCCTGCCTGTTTCAGGTGTCGGTTCGTAATGGCAAATGGACTCGCATCCAGATACAGGAAGCCAATGCCGTTCAACCGGATTTCACTTCGTTGGAGCATTGGAGCCCTGGCGCCACTACGGATCCATCGGCTATTTGTCAGATTGACCTGGAGGGTAAGCTGCTGCTTCCGGGCTTCGTGGATTCCCATATGCACTTGGATAAATCATTTTCCTTAACTACAGTCGGCAATGTTACCGGTACGCTTGAGGAGGCTGTCCGCAATTATTCCGCGGCATCTCCGGGTTTTAGTAAATTCGAAATTCAGTCGAGAATGATGCGATCTTCTTTGCAGGCCTTGTCGTTTGGCACTACTCACATACGCACACATCTTGATTTTAATATGAGGGCTTCCCGAGAGGTGGCACTCCGTACGATTGAAGCGGCGCTGGAAGCCAGACAATTATTGGCACCCTACGTGAAGCTGCAGCTGTTTCCGATGCTGCCTTACAATATGAATTCAGCAGACGTCGAGGTTGTGGAAGAAGCGCTTCGCATGGGTGTAGATGGGATCGGCGGGGCGCCGCATCTATCCCAAACGCCGAAGGAGGATATCGACCGGATTTTTGGTCTTGCAGAGAAATACAACCTGCCGATCGATCTTCATTCGGATGAAACTGACAATCCTTTGATGCGAACGGTAGAGCACATCGCGCTTCGGACGCGGGAATACGGTTATGCCGGACGTGTTACGGTGGATCATCTGTGTGCACTGGCTTCGATGACTGACGAGGATGCTTTGCCGCTCATTGAACGGATGGCAGAGTCGGGATTAAAAGCTGTTTCTTTACCAGCTGTGAATTTATATCTGCAGGGAAGGCATGACAGCTTTCCGGTCCGACGTGGTGTTACACGTTTGAAGCAAATCTGGGATGCCGGTATGAAGATAGCGGTGGCTTCGGACAATATCCATGATCCCTTCCATCCGTTTGGACGCGGGGATTTGGTGCAGATTGCTCTGATCGGGTCCTATGCAGCCCATATGGGAAGCTCTGCTGATCTTCGTACATTACTGCGAATGATAACGGATGTTCCGGCAGCTGTGCTTGATCTTGAGGATTATGGGGTTCGGCCTGGGGTTAGTGCCAGCTTCGTTATTCTGGACTGTGAATCGCCGGAAGAGCTATTCACCCTGCTTCCCGACCGACGCTGGGTTTATAACCAAGGGAAGTGGCTGCGAATGGCGGCAAGTAAAGCGAGCTGGCAGGATACGGCTTTATCTAAATACTGGGAGCAGGCGAGCGAAATGGTTTCATTCCTTAAGCCGCTTGAAGGGGGTTAATCCTGCTATGGCTAACGTGCTCGTCGTCTATTACAGCGCTTTTGGCCACGTTTTTCAAATGGCGCAGGCGGTCGCAGAGGGAGCGGGCAGAGAGTCAGGAAATGACGTTCGTATTGTCCGCATCCCAGAAATGGCTTCACCCCGTAACCGTACGATCACTCTCGACAAGGAACTGCCTGAGTCAGATGAGACGGTGAAGGAATTATCCGGACGCTTCCGCCTGACAGACCGTTATGCCAAATACGAAGCTTCGCTTGAGCTGCAAAAGGAAATACCAATCGCGACGAACGACGATCTGCGCTGGGCAGACGGGATATTGTGGGGATTTCCAACCTATTATGGATCGATGCCGGCACAGGTCAAGCTGTTCCTTGAATTTGCCGGAGAGCTCTGTATCGATGGTTCGCTGGAAGGCAAACCGACAGGAATATTCAACAGCACCGCTTCGATTCATACGGGTCATGAGGCGACCATTCTGACTTCCATGGTTCCACTGTTCCATTTTGGTATGATATTTGTCGGCCTGCCGTATACGGAGAATCCTGAGTACCTCACGGCTGATCCGATTGGCTGTTCACCTTATGGGGCATCGACCTTGGCAGGTCCTGACAGCTCGTTGTCGCCTGATCAGCGTGAATTGGTTATGGCAGCGAGGCTTGGTGAGCGTGTTGCCCGAGTGGCTGCTGCCCTTCAGCTCTATAGGAAGCAGAAGCTGTTATAAATCATACAAATTTAGCGGAGGTGCTTAAGCTTGACAGCAGGACGTTATGTAGGTAAAGCGTGGGATCAATGCTTTTTCCCGCGTTTAAGTAAGCTTGAGGTTGCTGAACTTGCCAAGCACGATGCATTAATTGTACTGCCCATTGCAGCGATTGAGCAGCATGGACCACATATGCCCATATATACAGACACGCTGATTTCCGAAACCTTGCTGACCGAGGCTTTCGAGCAGCTGCCCGATGATGCCAATATATGGCTGCTTCCAGTGATGCCTTACGGTAAAAGTACTGAGCATCTGGGCCATCCCGGAACGATCTCATTATCGGCGACTACGCTGATGGCGGTTGTGATGGATATCGCAAAAAGCTTGCATCGCAGTGCATTTACGAAGCTGGTGCTTGTGAATACACATGGTGGCAATACGGATTTGTTGAATATGATGGCGCGAGACATCCGGATCGAAACCGGCATGGCGGTCTTTCGTTTGGACCCAGGCGGTCTGAGCTCTGCGGATGCATGGATTACAGCGAAGGAAAAGCAGGTTGGCATTCATGCGGGAGATGTAGAAACGTCCGTTGTCATTGCGGCCAAATCGAACTGGGTGCATATGGAGCTCGCGCCTACTGAAATCCCCCATTTTCCGGAGTCGCGGTTTTTACAATTTCGCAATCGGGCCTTTGCCTGGGTTATGGACGATTTATCCGGTACCGGCATTTCCGGTGATGCTTCGGCAGCTACGGTGGAAAAGGGTCAAGCGATGATTGGTCAGTATGGGCTCGATATCGCAGCAGGTTTAATGGACATTTATCATTTCGATATGCAATCAATCCAAGATCGGGGATGAAGCGAATGGCAATAGAGCCTACCCTGCTGGGAACAGCAGCTATGAATGGAGCGTTCGCAGCCAATCAACCTACAGATAGTTTTGTTAATATGGAAAATTTATCCAAAATATATCCGAACGGAACTGTTGCTTTACAGGATGTCAACCTGTCCATACGTGAAGGTGAATTCCTGTGCTTTGTAGGGCCCTCAGGCTGCGGCAAATCAACCATATTCAAAATCATAACAGGTCTTAGCGGACCAAGTGGGGGAAAGCTGGATATTTTCGGTACCACTCCGAAGGAAGCGCGCAAGCAGAGCCATACCTCATTTGTGTTTCAGGATCATACCCTGCTGCCGTGGTCGACGGTGGAGGCGAATGTGAAACTTCCTCTGGAGCTGCGCGGCGGGATCAGCAGAAAGGTGCAGCAGGAGGAAGCGGAACGGGTTCTGGAGCTCGTTGGACTGAAGGACTATATGAAGGTGCTGCCGAGGCAACTGTCCGGCGGGATGAAAATGCGGGTTTCGATTGCACGGGCGTTAATCTCCAGGCCGAAGCTGCTGCTGATGGATGAGCCTTTTGGCGCTCTGGATGAAATCACCAGACAAACGCTTCAAACCGAGCTGCTTAATATATGGCAGCAGGACAAGAAAATGACCGTACTGTTCGTTACGCATAATGTGTTCGAATCCGTGTTTCTATCCACCAGTGTGGTTGTGATGACAGCACGCCCCGGTAAAATATCGGCAAAGATCGAAATTCCGGTCCCTTTTCCAAGGGATGAGGCATACCGGACCTCTGCACAATTCGGACAGCTTGTTCGTGACGTATCTGCTGCTTTACATCATTAATCGAAGGAGTGAGCATAAACTTATGGCTGCTGATTTAAGCTGGGAGCATGACATTCTTGAGCTGCTTGGCAAGGACGTAATGGTATTTGATCCGGAGATCCGGGCCAAGCTGTCCAAGGATTATTACTGGTATTCGCCTGTGCTTGATCGTCAGCTCAAAGACATCAAGGCAGCCGATGGTGTGGCGCTTGTACGCAATGAAACCGAAGTTGCCGCTGTGCTCGCTTTTGCCTATTCATTTACAATTCCTGTAACAGTTCGTGGAGCAGGAACGGGGAATTACGGTCAGGCGGTTCCGCTGCAGGGCGGTATTGTGCTTGACCTGAGCCGGATGGATCAAATTATCGAAATCGGTGAAGGTTATGCCCGCTTGCAGTGCGGGGTTAAGCTGGGCACGATTGAGAAAACAGCGCGGGAAGCGGGTCAGGAAATTCGTATTTACCCAAGCACTTACGTAAAAGCAACAGTAGGCGGCTTTGTGAGCGGTGGCTCGGGCGGTATCGGCTCAATAACCTATGGAAATCTATGGGATGGCAATGTGCTGGAGGCTGTCATCTATACAATGGAAGAAGTGCCGCAGCGATTAGTGGTGAAGGGTCGCGACCTATTCGATTACATTCACAATTATGGAACGACAGGCATCATGACGGAGGTTACAATTCCGCTGGCACCGCGTACCGAATGGGCACAGCTCATTGTCCAGTTTCCTTCCTTTGAGCAATCGATGCTTTTTGGAGAGGCGCTGGCAGCGGATGAAACGATCCAGAAACGATTGATCAGTCCGATGGAATGGCCGATTCCTTCGTATTTTACTCCGTTTGCCAAAGTGATCAAGCCAGATATGGCGGCTGTTATGGTTGAAATCGCCGAAGCGATGCTGCCAATGGTAGACGTGCTTGCGCAAAGCTTTGACGGGCATATCGGACATGTCATTGAAGCGGACAAATACCGTCGAACGATTGGGGTCTCTGATTTTACATGGAACCATACGACCTTGTGGGGAATGAAATCCGATTCAACCTTAACCTATTTGCAAGCGGGCTTTCAATTGTCATCTTATTTGGAACAAATGCGAATGATCAAGCAGCAGTTCGGTGATGAGGTTCTGTTTCATTTTGAATGGATGCGCAATTCGGGGGCGATCACGCCTACCTGCCTTCCGCTCGTTTTTTACAAAAGCGAAGAGCGGCTGTACGAGATTATTCATTATTGTGAGTCGATTGGTGTGAAAATTTTCGATCCCCATACCTGGGTATTGGAAAATGGCGGACGCGGGGAAGTTGGCAGTATGCAGCGCAGAAAACGTCTGAATGATCCGCAAGGACTGCTTAATCCCGGAAAAATTATCTGCGAGATGTAGATATAATCCAATGCGGTCGTCGGGAATACAAGTCCAATCGAAAGGAGACTGGCTGCTATGGCAATGGATAAGGTGTATTCAATGATGTTTGAGGATGAGATATTTCCGGAGCGTGAACGTGCGGCCTGGACGTACAGAATGGAAGATCGATTCATGCGCCTCGGTTTTGTCAAGCGTATACTGCCTCCACTCATCGCATTTATGGTGTTTATCGGAGGCTGGCAGCTGATTGTGGGCCTGCTCAATCTGCCCGTCTATCTGGTGCCCAAACCATCGGATATCGTAAGTGCCGCCTGGTTGAACAAGGGAGATTTGTGGGTGTCCGTTTCTACTACGGCAATCGAAGCGATCGTGGGCTTTGTGCTGAGTGTGGTGCTTGGTGTCCTTGGAGCGATTCTGCTGGCCAGCTCGAAGCTGATAGAGAAAAGCGTCTATCCCTACGCAATTATATTGCAGACGATTCCGATTGTTGCCGTCGCTCCACTGATCGTTATTTGGTTCGACGCGGGGATGAATGCAATCGTCATTATCGCTTTTTTGATCGGATTTTTCCCGATGCTATCCAACACATTAATCGGATTGAATGCTACGGATCACAATATGAGCAATCTGTTTTATTTATACAATGCCAACCCGTTCCAGACGATGTGGAAGCTGCGTATTCCGGCTGCTCTGCCTTACATCATAGCCGGTCTCAAGATTTCCTGTACGCTTTGTGTCATCGGTGCAATCGTCGGTGAGTACATTGCCGGAATCGGCGGGGATAAGGGTGGTCTTGGCTACGCGATTACGAACGCTGCTGCCCGTCTCAAAACAGCTTATTTATTCGCCTGCGGCTTATCTGCATCGGTGCTGGGTATCGGATTTTTCCTCTTGGTCAACGCTTTCTCCAAATGGGTATTAAGCTCATGGCATGAATCGGAAATGAGCCGTGAAAGCTGATAGGAATAGTTTGTTAACATTTAAAGAAGGTGATTCCGATGTTCGATCTCGTATTTCGAAATGTGCGTTTGCAAGGAAAACAAGACTCGCCGCTGGTCGATATCGGCCTGCGGGATGGAACCATAACGCTGATCGGTGCGATACCTGCTCATAGCGGGACGCGCGAAGTGGAGGGCAGCGGCTATCTGGCGCTGCCTCCTTTTGTTGAATCGCATATTCATCTGGATACGGTGCTCACAGCTGGTGAGCCTTCCTGGAATGAGAGCGGCACTTTGTTTGAAGGCATCAGGCTGTGGCAGCAGCGGAAGCAGAGCCTTTCCATTGAGGATGTGCTGCGGCGAGCTGAGAAGGTGCTGCGGATGTATATCGTCGGCGGTATTCTGCATATACGCACACAGGCGGATATTTCCGATCCGCAGCTGGTCGCTCTCCGAGCGCTCCTGGAGCTTCGTGAGCGGGTGAAGCCTTATGTTAACCTTCAGGTTATGGCTTTTCCGCAGGATGGCATTCGCGCCTGCCCGGATAATGAGCAGCGGCTTGAAGAAGCGCTTCAGCTGGGCGCGGATGGAGTTGGTGCGATACCGCATTTTGAGCATACGCGGGAGGAAGGGATTGCTTCGCTGGAGGTTTGTTTCCGGCTTGCCGAGAAATACGGGCGTTTTGTCCACATCTTTTGCGATGAAATTGATGACGGACATTCAACGTTTATTGAAACCGCTGCCCATTTGGCCATTCAAACGGGACTGCGCGAACGGGTAACCGTAAGTCATTGCAACGCAACGGCTTATTATGGAGAGGCCTATTTTCAAAAGCTGCTCGGCCTACTGTCCCTCTCTGGTATCAATGTGGTATGCTGTCCGCTTATTAACAGTGCGATGCAGGGCAGGTTCGACAGCTTCCCCAAGGGACGCGGCATCGCCCGGATCAAGGAAATGTGGCAGGCGGGAGTGAATGTGAGTGTGGCGCATGATGATATTCAAACTCCCTTTTATCCGTTTGGTACCGGCAATATGCTGCAGGCTGCCCATATGGCTGCCCATCTTGCACACATGACGGGTCGGGAAGAAGTGGCCGAGCTTGTACGGATGGTAACGGTTCGTGCGGCGAAGACTTTGCAGATAGAGGATCAATACGGGATAGAAGTTGGCAAACCGGCAAATTTTGTTGTATTAGAGGCTCGTGATGCGATGGAGCTTGTGAACAAGCAGCCGGCTTGTCGTTATGTTATCAGTCAGGGCCGTATCGTTGCCGAGACGGTTCCTGCTGTGAGCAGCTTGTTCGATTGTCTGGATGAATGAGCTTCGCCTACAGACGATAGGAATCTAAGAAACTCATCTCGGCATTCGTTATCATCCATTGTCAGCATAACGATCCAAAGCCTTCACAGTGGTTTCGTGCATTCGCTGCTGGAGGGCCGGATCCCCGACGATGCGGACACGTTTACCAAGAAAGCGAAGCTTGGACAGCATATAATCGGTCTCATTCTTCGCAAAGGTCACCTGAATCGTATACAGGTGCTGTTCGGCGTCATAATCGACCTCCTTTTCAAAGCAGGAAAAGGCATACAGGATGCGTGACAGCTCGCGGTTATATTCCCGCAGCACTTGAATGTATGTGCTTGCTTTATGCTGCTCAAGAGCGGCGTGAATGGCTGCGCCATACTGCGCGACCTCAAGATCAGACAGAGCTTCTTCAGCTACAGCCAAGATTTTGTGCAGCCGTGTGCTCATCAGGGTTTTTCGCCTCTGATGGTACCAGAGCAGATACCATTCCTTTTTGACCATAGAATATTCCAGCTTATAAGGAAACCCGAGTTCATCGAGTTTGGTCCGCCCGCCTTTCACTTGATAGCTGATGCAAATTCCTTGTTGATTCATAATGGCCCGACGCAAGGGGCGCAGGTAAGCGTGGTAAACCTGCCGCTCTGTGCTGCGGGCTTTTTCCACGAAAGCCTCTGTTATGTCCATCATGTTCTCTGGTTCGAGGAGCTGCTGCAGCTTTCCAAGTGTTGCTGTCGTGAACGCTTCCTCCGCTGCGGGATGCTGGAGCATGGTTTTCAGCCAGCTGCGCTCATGGGAGGTGATCATGAAGGTGCCTGAATCCTCCAGGCGGGAAATAATCTGATAGTTAAATATTTTTTCAAACAGATTCATAGTAAGACTGTATCTCCTTCCATTCCGCTATCAGCTCTTGTCGGAACCGCACCGGCTCCAGAACCTCGCAGCTGGAACCGAAGCTCCGCAGCCACGGCTTGATCTCCTGCGTACCGTTGACGGTTATTTCATATATAAATGATTCCTTGTCCTCTTCGGTAATGAGTCCCCACTGTCCTTGCAGCAGCACACGTTCCTTGACGAAATTCGTCCGCAAATGAACCGGATTGAAAAATCGCACACGAACTGTAACCGGATGACCGGTATCGATTAACCAGCTGTGTTGAATTTTATGCTCCAGCTCCAGCTTTTTACTTTCAAAAAATGCCTCGTTAACAGACTCGCCCTCGACAATCTGCGTCATTCCCTCGATTCGATATTTTCTGATACCATGCCGTGCATGATGAGACAGCAGGTACCAGCGCCCATATTGATGATCGTACACCACTTTTAAGGGAAGCGTCAGCTCCTGATGGCCTTCCGCTTCGCGTTCGAACAATGGGTTCGTATTTTGCGAAGCATAGCTTTGCGGGTTTTTCGGCGAAAAATATAAAAATTGCACTTTACGGCGGCTGCGGATAGCATCGAGCAGCACAAACAAATGTGCCTCATCCAAAATACGGGAGTAATAATGATATTTATACAGAAAAGGCTCCAATGGCAGTTTCTCCAACTGGCTGTACTGGAGACTCTTCTTCAGACTGTCCCGCAGTAGGTAGCCTTGTACCGAAGGAAGCTGAGTATTGGCCATAACATCTACAAAATCATACAGATCCAGCAGCTCATCCTGCGATAAATCCCGGACCAGATCATGGTTAATGCGGTAACGATACGGGCGTGGTCCTGGTTCTTTGGCGATTACGCCAACCTCTTCGAGATATTTGAGATCGGAGCGGACTGTTTTTTCATCGGGCAAAGCAAGCTCGGATGGCATTGCGCTGCAGCAGGCATCCAGCAGCTCCATGGCGGTCAGCGACTTCTTATGAAGAGTGGCCAATAGCAGAGAGATCCGCTTGGATTCGGTTTCTTTAAGCGATTTGGCGCGAAATAGAAACAGCAGCATAGGGTCTGTGGAATCCAAATAGCTGTAGCGGATCATATCGGCGAGTTCTTTTCCCTGATCCTCAGGCAGCTGACGATAGATTGAGCCGACAATTTCCTTTAATCGTTTGATCGTTTTGTCAAAGGTATGAATAGAGATGCCCAGTCGATCGGCAAATTGCTGTCGACTGTATGCGCCGCCAGTCAGGACAAGCATACGTAAAAACTGGATTTCTTTATCAAAGCTTTCCTTGGCCATGTCAATCCCTCAATTCTGGTGGTTCTCTCTTTCGTGCAGAAATACCGTTATGGAACCGCACTGCTATTGTAACAGCAGAAGGAAATGAAGAAAATGGAAAGTTTGTAGCGAGTCGTAATACTTTCACCATGTTCCTGCATCTCAAAATGAGCGATGATAAGACAGGTTGATGCACGGGTGACTTACCCAGGCAGGGATGTCGATCATCCCGCAGTGCCCGCACACTTTGGGTGCAGGTATGCTGTAACGTTTATACCGGTGTCAATCTCCGATGTGTCAAGGGTTCGAATCCCTTATTGCCTGCACGGTAATTAGCTCAGTGGTAGAGCACTCGACTTTTAATCGAGCGATATTGAAAATGCTGAACAAGGCCTTAAACAGGAAGTCTCAGTGGGCACTTGTGCTCACACTGCAGGCAGGCTCTGTAGTCGGTGGATACCGAAGCGGGCGGATCGCGGATCGGACTGTGGACAAAATTAAATGGCTTACGGGTTGAAGTTAAACCGGTGGCGTTTCATTAAGGCTGTAATCTGAAAGCTGATGTACCCGATTCTTAAGCCAGACTCCGCTCTCGCTTCAGGAGGCTTCCCTATTAAAAGGTCAAACCCAAAGAAAGTTAAGGAGGATGTCCTATGTTTAAAAAAGTTATCATTCAAACCGGTGAACGGGGCTTGCTGTTTCGACAGGGAAATTACGTCAAGCACTTGCAGCCGGGAACGTACCGATTTGGTCCATTTTCCGAGGATACCATTACCATCATGAATGTGGCAAAGCCTTTTTATGTGCCCAACAAGGATGTTCAACTGTTCATTCAGGATGAACAGCTGCTTAAGGAGCTGACCATCGTAGACGTTCAGGACTATGAATATGTGCTGCATTATGAGGATGGGAAGTTTGTCTCGCTGTTGACGGCAGGCTTGTATGTGTTCTGGAATGTGCTGAAGCGTCATACATGTGTACGTATCGATACCCGGGAGCCAGAGATGAGTGCTGCGGTGGAGCGTTCCATTTTGCCGAAGCTGACCGGATACTACCAGACGATTGAAGTTGCAGGTCATGAGGCAGGCGTGTTGTATTACAATCATGTGATGCAAAGGGAGCTGCGTCCCGGCAAGTATTACTTTTGGAAGGGACCTGTTCACGTTGCAGGTAAAACATTGGACTTGCGGCAGCAGCAGTTGGATATGACGGGTCAGGAAATTATGACAGAAGACAAGGTCACACTTCGCCTGAACTTTGTTTGCCAGTATAAAATTGTAAACCCGCTGAAGTCGCTTGAGATCAAATCGTTCGAGGACCAGATTTATATATTGCTGCAGCTGATCTTGCGCGAATATGTAGGTACGCTGAAGCTGGATGATTTGTTGAAAATGAAGCAGGAAATCGCCATCTTCGTACTCTCTGCTCTGAACCGGAGAAGTGAAGATTACGGGGTGCAGTTTCTGTCAGCAGGCCTGAAGGATATTATTTTGCCTGGCGATATCAAGGATATTCTCAATACGGTCCTGTTGGCTGAGAAGAAGGCGCAAGCTAATATTATTACCCGTCGTGAAGAAACGGCCTCAACGCGCAGCCTGCTCAATACAGCCAAGCTGATGGATGAGAACCAGACGCTGTATCGTCTGAAGGAGCTGGAGTTTCTGGAAAAAATCTGTGAGAAAATCGGGACGATTTCACTCACGGGCGGCGGTAATTTACTGGAGCAGTTGAACTCCTTGCTCAGCATAAAGGAATCCAAGCAATAAACCACAAGACGAGAGATGGTCGTTTTGTGTTTTTTTATTGTCCAGC
This sequence comes from Paenibacillus baimaensis, assembly GCF_025567575.1. NCBI lineage: Bacteria > Bacillati > Bacillota > Bacilli > Caryophanales > Paenibacillaceae > Paenibacillus > Paenibacillus baimaensis. The sequence goes on from NZ_JAOQIO010000103.1 coordinate 240,682, forward strand.
GAAATGAGTCATGCAGCCACTTATTCATCTAATTGTTTCTGACTATTCAATGTCAGGTTTTATTTGCTATAATAGAGCAATTCCGTTTGGCAGGCGATAATATTCACCAGAACGGTGATCGTGATTAGAGGGTGGATGTATGATGGAAATTGGTTGGTTTGAGCTTGAAATTTTAATGAAGCTGGGCATATCGGCTATTTTGGGTATGGTTATTGGCGTAGAACGGGAGATTCGCAACAAGCCATTGGGCTTGAAGACCTCGTTGGTTATTTGTCTAAGCAGCTGCTTGTTAACGATTGTTTCTATTGAATCAGCGAACAAATATGCGATAGCCGGGCTTCACGTTATGGACCCGATGCGTTTGGCTGCTCAGGTCGTGAGCGGGATCGGTTTCCTGGGAGCGGGTGTTATTCTTCGAAAATCAAACGATGTCATCGTAGGTTTGACGACTGCAGCCATGATTTGGGGAGCCAGCGGCTTGGGGATAGCTGTAGGGGCCGGTTTTTATGTAGAGGCCATATTTGGCATGCTGCTCATCCTGGCGAGCGTTGTGGCCGTTCCGTTTTTTATCAAAAAGATAGGGCCCAAAAATTTGACCTTAAAAGAGCTTCGTATCAAGCTTGTTGTACAGCACGAAGGTGATTTGACCAGTATTATCAAGCTGATTATCGCGAAGCACTATAAGATGAACAATATTCATATCAAAGAATTGAGCGCCGAGCAGCAGGAATTGAATTTTATTCTTCTTGTTGAAAAGAAATTTGCCTCGGAGGTCTATTATGAAATGAAAAGCTTGCCTTATATAGAAACGGTAGAGGTTGAAACGTTATAAGCGTCTGCCCCTTTTTTTGAAAGGTAAACATTTCCGTTTCTATCGCCCAGCAACACAATTGATCCTCTTGCCGAACGGAAGAGGGTCGTTTATAATTTATTTATAGTAAACTGTTAACAGTTGCCAAACGATGATATTTGCAAAAAGACTGCTTTTGTCGGTTGCTACTTTGCTGCTATCTTAACCTCAAGCTATGCTGACCGCCTGCGTGGTCAATACCTCAAGAGAAGCTTTAATGATTCCATTCGTTGTCTTGAAACCTTATTTGTAAGCGCATACTTTAGACTTTTGCCGTATTGGATGTAAGTCCTTGCTGGTGAGCTACTCGTTAAGAGACTGACTGCGATAATCCAAAGGAGGGCAGTGCCGATGATCACATGGAATTTTGAAAAGCAGGTTGTTGTCATTACGGGGGGGACAAGTGGATTAGGATACGCTTTAACTGAAAGTTTCATTCAAAGCGGTGCCAAGGTGTACAGCTGTGGAATGAATGATGCCAATTTGATACAAGCCAGGGAAACGCTGTCGCAGACCTACAAACACGACAGCTTCGATGTTTCCTCTGTTGATGTCAGAGACACGGCCCGACTGAAGGAATGGCTGCAGATGATTGAACGTGAGGCGCAGAGAATCGATGTACTGATCAATGCCGCCGGAGTATGCTCTACGGTAGCGGCAGCCGATGTAGACAATGAGCTATGGGATTTAATGATGGACGTAAATGTAAAAGGAACCTTTTTCGCCTGCCAGGCTGCCGCGGAGTATATGAAAAAGCGGGGTTATGGACGTATTGTTAATGTCAGCTCGATCAGTGCGTATAACGGTGGAACGCTGGTCAGCCCGCCGTATGGAGCCTCCAAGGCCGGAGTAGTGGCTTTGACCAAGTCATTTGCTGCACTATATTCCCGCTATGGAATTAGTGTGAATGCCGTTTCTCCAGGGCCGTTCAAGACGGATATGATTGCTGATTTTACACCGCAGGGTGTTGCAGGCATGATTTCCAAAACACCGGATGGCCGACTCGGTGAAATAGCGGATGTGGTGCAAAGCATATTATTTTTAAGTGATGCATCAGCCAGTCACATTACAGGAGCTACCTTGGATATCAATGGTGGCTTATACATGAGGTGATGCTATGAAAATCATGAAGGTTGAGCCGATGGGCATGCGTTATATCGAGCCGAATGATGATAACAGCACGCGTTATACGATGCTCGTCCGAATTGAAACGGACAGCGGGCTTGTGGGCTGGGGGGAAGGGATAGCGATGTGGCCGGAAGCCGTTAAGGCGGCGGCAGCTTTAATTGATGGTGGTTTGACGGCGCTTGTGATCGGCAAGGACCCACTGGATACCGAACTGCACTGGCAGGTGATGAAGGAGCATGTATGGTGGTATGGGGGAGATGGCGGAATTGCATCCTTTGCTATCAGCGCTATTGACATGGCCTTGTGGGATATTAAAGGCAAGGCTTTACAGCAGCCGCTTTACAAGCTATTTGGCGGCAAAATGCTGAATAAGCTTCATGCGAATGCCAGCATTCATGTCAAATATTTCGAGCATCAAAAAAATGCCGATGAGATCAAGGGTTACATCGATGAAGGCTATCAATCGGTCAAGGTAGGCTTTGGGAAAAAAGGAACCGCCAAGCTGGGTTTAACCGAAGAATACGATATGGCATTCGTAAAGGCAGTTCGCCGCGCAATCGGTCCCAAGGTTGGATTTATGGTCGATATCGGGCATAAGGTCAAATGGGATGTTGCACACGCGATCCGAATGACGAAGCATTTTGCCGAATATGGAATCGATTGGATCGAGGAGCCCTTTGAGCCGAATCAGCTTGCTGATTTTGCCCGGCTCAAGCAGGCAACGGGCTGTCTGCTGGCTTCGGGAGAGCGTGAATCGACGGTGGAAGCCTATTCCCGCCTGATCCGGACGGGCTTGATCGATATTGTCGGTATTGATCCTGCGCGGTCCGATGGTATAACCGGATTTCTCAAGGTGCTTACCCTTGTAGCCGATGCCAAGATCAAATTCAATACCCATGCCTGGAGCACGGCCTTAACAACTGCCGCCAGTGTTCATCTCTCGATTTCTTCGCCCCATTGCATAATCATGGAGCTTAAGCCGCTTCCAAGCTCAATGCAGCACGAGCTCGTTTATAATCCGATTGTTCAACAAGACGGCTGGGTGCTGCCTATCGAGGAGCCGGGTCTGGGTGTGGAGGTAGATGAAGAAGCAGTCCGCAAATATCGGTTCTGTTAAGCGATTGACGGCAGCTCTCCATAGGAGTGAGTGACATGATTCAAAAGGAAGTTTTATCAGAGAAGGTTGCCAGCTATTTGCGCACCCGAATACTGCTGGGTGAATATCCAAAAGGATTTCATCTGAGTGAAGCACAGTTATCGAAGGAGCTTACCGTAAGCAGGGGGCCCATTCGAGAGGCGATCCACCTGCTTGAGAACGAAGGGTTGACTGAAACTCCGGGAAACGGCCGAACGTTGGTGAAGGGATATGGCAAGCAGGATGTAAAGGATTTATTTCAACTTCGATGTATGCTGGAAGCTTTGGCGATTCGCAGCTTGATTGAACAGGGAAGCCATCATGATTTATCTGGTGTACAGGGAGTCCAGCAAGCTATGGAAGCCAGCACTTCCAAATCAGATACGATTCGACTGGATATCGAGTATCATTATCAAATCGTGAAAGCCGCAAGCAACCGTACGCTGCTCAATATGTGGCTGATGATCAAAGGCTTGACGAGTGCTTTGATAGAAATGACGACGGGAACCTATGGAGATATCGGTTTTGTTATGCATAGTCATGCGGAAATAACGAAATCGCTATTAGCGGGTGAGGCTGATGAAGCGATTCACCTACTGAAGGGGCACTTGGAAATAGGTCAGCAGATGATTATTACTTATTTGGAGGGTCAGTACCCTCAGACTGGAGGATCTACAATTGGAACAGACTCAAATTCCTGAGAAAATGAAAGCCCTGGTCGTCTATGGAATAGGTGACTACAGGCTTGAAACGGTTGATGTGCCCACAGCGGGCGAAGGGGAGATTTTAATTAAGGTAGAGGCCTGTGGCATTTGTGCCAGCGATGTCAAAACCTTTTTGGGTGCGCCCAAAATTTGGGGTGGTGACGGCAATCCGCCTTATATTCAAACTCCAGCGATACCGGGCCATGAATTTGTCGGCCATATCGTAAGTATGGGACCGGGTGTGAAGGGTGATTTTAAAGTAGGTGATCGGGTCATTTCCGAGCAGATCGTGCCCTGCTGGGACTGCCGATATTGTAATACGGGCAAATACTGGATGTGCCAAAGGCACGATATTTATGGCTTTCAAACCCATGTCAATGGTGCCATGGCTGAATATATGAAATTTCCGAAGGAAGCGATCAATTATACGATTCCGAAGGAAATCCCGATTGAAAAGGCAGTCCTTATAGAGCCGTATGCCTGCTCCAAGCATTGCGTCGATCGGGCGAATATCGGCAATGAAGATATTGTGGTGCTGGCAGGAACAGGAACCTTGGGCCTTGGCATGATAGGGGCAATTAAGCTGAGAAACCCCAAAAAGCTCGTTGTACTCGATATGAAGGATGATAGATTGGAGCTCGCGAAAGCTTTTGGCGCTGATATCACGATCAATCCATCCAAAGAAAATGTAAAAGAAATGATCATGAATATGACGGACGGCTATGGCTGTGATATTTATATTGAGGCTACAGGGCATCCGGCCAGCGTCAAGCAGGGACTGGAAATCGTGCGAAAGCTGGGAACCTTCGTAGAGTTTAGCGTGTTCAAGGATCTCGTAACAGTCGATTGGAGCATTATAGGGGATTCCAAGGAATTGAATATTTACGGCGCCCACTTAAGCCCATATTGCTATGAGTCGGTTATTGAATGGATTGGCAACGGAAAGCTGCCTACGGACGGGGTGGTCACGCACCAGCTCAGTCTTGAGCAATGGCGGGAAGGTTTTGAGATGATGGAGAAGGGTGATCCGTGTATAAAAGCGATCTTGATCCCTTAGAAGCAAAGGCAGTTTGAAAAAAAATTTTGATTGTGGATATACCAAAAGCAGTCCCAGACCAATTGCGGTAGAGGGACTGCTTTTGTCTGTTATTTGCTCTCCAATTTGACCTTTTCACCAAGCGCATGAGCGGCTTGAATCGCAGCATACACATTATCATGGTGGACCGGGAAGGGGAGATAATGAATAATTTCGTTCAGATCACAGGCTCTTTGGGCACTCAACCGTATTTCGTGATCCCGCACTTCGGTACAGCCCATGTCAAACAGACTGACAGGCAGACCGATCACCTGATAGAAACGCATCAGCTCAACAATTTGCTCCTCGGACTTGTTCTCCAGCATGAGCTGACACAAAATTCCAAAGGCAACCAGCTCGCCATGATAGGTGCCGTGAATTTCATCGATACAGGTCATTCCGTTATGAAAAGCATGGGCTCCAGAGCCTCTGCATGTATGATGGCCAATACCTCCGACAAGTCCGGCCAGTAAAATATTTGTATCGATAATTTGCCGAATGGCGTCACCGGCGAGACCTTGTTTACTTTCACTAATCGCCTGTTCGCTGAATTCCATCAGAAGATCCCGTGCAAGCTCAGCCGTTTTTAGACCGAGACGGGTTTTGGCGTTTTGAAATTTACCTTCATTGATGGGGTATGCCTCGTACCACTTCGCCAGTGTATCACCGATTCCAGCAATCAAATACCGATAAGGAGCCTCTGCGATAATTTGTGGATCTACAAGCGTCAGCACTGGGCACCAATCATAATACTCCATCCCCAAATACTCATGACCGGGCTTGTACATAATGGACAGTGGAGTCGTAGCTGCGCAGGTGGAAGCCAGTGTAGCTATGGTTGCCATTTTAATGCCAGTACGGTGAGCGACAACCTTGGCTGTGTCCATGCACTGCCCGCCACCAACGGCAACGATCAAATCCATATGCTCAGGTATGAGCGCCATAATGCGCTCGGTTTCCTCATAGGTACATTCACCATTAAAGGTGCACAAGTGAAATTGAAGCGCATTCATTTCCAGGCTTGCTTTAATCTGCGGTCCCGCTTTCTGCCAAGCAGTTTTACCCGCGATGATCAGAATTCGCTTTCCGAATTTCCCCAACCATTCCCCGGACAATTGTAAAATGTTCGGTTCCTGAATATAAACCGTTGGATACGCCATTGACACCAGCATAATGTTAGATTCCTCCTTAGCGTTTGAGTGGAGCACACCATTCATAAACATTTACCGACTTAGGGCAGAAAACCTACTTCGTAACATCTGCGGGATTTGCTTCCGCAAAACTGACATCATAAGCACCCACTGTTTTTTCAATAATTTGACATCGCAATCCATTATAATAAAATGGGTTTAGTACTATTTTACTTCAAGTGGGCTTGCATATGTTATTATTATTTTGAAAGTCATACACGTCAAAGCTTCCTAACGGAAGCTCAGTAAACGCTTACGATGCAAGCTTCGTGATGGAAGCTCAAGCAAATGCTTACGATGCAAGCTTCCTAAAGGAAGCTTTGAGGAGGGAAAACGAACATGAAGGTTTTGTTTATTGGAGGCACGGGGTTAATCAGCCAGGCAGTTTCCAAGCTGACCGTGGAAAAAGGTTTCGATTTATACCTGTTAAACCGGGGGCAGCGGAATGATTTTGTCCCGGATGGTGCTCATGTGATCAAGGCAGATATTCGGGATGCAGCAGCTACAGCGGAGGCGTTAAAGCCATTTGAGTTTGATGTCGTTGTAGACTGGATTGCGTTTACTGCGGATCATGTTCGGGTAGATGTAGAGCTGTTCAAAGGAAAAACATCCCAGTACATATTTATCAGCTCGGCCTCGGCCTATCAGAAGCCTGCCACCCAGTACCTGGTGACGGAATCGACACCGCTTGCCAATCCATTCTGGCAGTATTCTCGGGATAAAATTGCCTGTGAGGAATTGCTGATGAATGCATATCGCAATGAGAGCTTCCCGATCACAATTGTACGTCCGTCCTATACATATGGAGATACGATGATTCCATCCGCACTGAACAGCTGGAGCCACCCGTGGTCTCTGGTGGACCGGATGCGCAAAGGCAAAAAAATCGTCGTACACGGAGATGGAACATCTCTGTGGACGATGACTCATAACACCGATTTTGCCAAAGGCTTTGTTGGATTATTAGGCAATCCTAAAGCAATCGGACATGCCTTCCATATTACCTCCGACGAGGTACTGGATTGGAATCAAATCACTCGATCCATCGGGGCAGCAGCAGGAGTTAAGCCTGATATTGCTAATATTTCCTCTGATTTTATAACGGCGTTCTCGCCTGATAGTGTCGGTGGTCTGCTGGGTGATAAGGCAGTGAGCAGTGTATTTGATAACAGTAAAATCAAACGGTTCGTTCCCGGCTTTGTGGCAACCGTTCCTTTTCATGAGGGGATCAAACGGACTGTAGAATGGTTCGAAGGACACCCGGAGAAATGCACCGTGGACACAGCCTGGAATGAACTGATGGATCGGATTGTCGAGGCCCACGAGGCAGGACGGCAGCGAGCCAACAGCTGATCTTTTGCTTAAAATTTTGCGAACGATTTGAACATAAGCTGGTAAATAATAAGCTGACAATGCAGTCGGTCTCCCAGAGAGACAGGCTGCATTTTTGGTTTATTGCCTAAACCGCCAACAGCCCCACCTTCAGCGCATCGAGCAGCTTCTCAACCGCAGAGCTGAATAACGAGCCCTCCTGCTTTCTCAAAATACCCGTTACCAGTCCTGAGTCCAGATCCTGAATGTTCTTGAGCACGGTTCCAGCAGGCGGGGGAAGAACGGTAATCAGTGGTACGACGGCAACCCCGAAATTAGCCTGCACATAATACTTGAGCGCGGCCATATTCCCTATCTCCATCCCATTGTAAGGACTGCCGCCCTTTTCCAACAGGCAGCTTTCCAGCTTTTTGCGATAGGGGCAGACGGAGGTCGTGATTAACAAGGTTTCATTCTGAAGATCGTGAAGATAGATGTGTTCCTTACCGACGAGGCTGTGGTTTTCGGGTATGAGCAGTCCAAGCTTCTCTATAAACAAAGGCTCGAAGGTGCTGCTAAGACCGCTTTCGGGAGTCGTGCAAATAGCCAAATCGATTTCATCATCAGCGAGCATCTGGCTCAGAACCGTAGTGTTCCCGATCTGGATGCTGATCTGTACCTTGGGATACTGCTGCAGGAACGGGCCCAATATCTGCGGCAGCCGATAGCTGGCTGTTGGTTCCATGGCGCCGAAACGGATCACGCCGGTCTCACCCTTAATAAACTCGTTCATCGTATTGCTCAGAAAAGCGTAGTCCTTGAGCAGCAAATCCGATTTTTCATGAAACAACCGCCCGGCTTCCGTCAATCGAAGCTTTTTACCGCGTTCCAGCAGCTTGACGCCAAGATCCATCTCCAGCTTTTGAATATGCATTGTGATCGTGGATTGGCCATACTGCAGTTCATCCGCTGCCCGTTGAAAGCTGCCCAGCTTGACGATGGTTTGAAATGTTTTAATGGTACGCAAGTCCATGTCGGTTTTCTCCTTTACCGATACTTCAAAATAAGTGAAGGAACAGTTCTTTTTTTTCAATTGTACAAAATCATAATAGTTCTGTATATATATCTAAAGAATATATTTAATTAAACCAAGGGGAATACTCAACTATTGGGTTGGGCTTTATCATAGTTCATAAAAAGTGAATAAAAGCATCAGGTATTTCGATTTTACAATAAAAAGCGGATGAGGTATGATTTGTATTAATTAATAGTAATTCAATCGGAATAGTTATTATTTAAATACAAAACAAAATTGGGAGGTATTCAAATGACAAAACACAAGAAATTAAAGCTGGGTGCAATGATTCATGGAGTTGGAGGTGGATGGGCGGATTGGCGGCATCCCGATGCGCTTCCGGACGCCAGTGTAAATTTCGGTTTTTATAAGGAGCAGGCACAGATTGCTGAGGCAGGCAAATTCGATTTTGCCTTTATTGCGGATAGTGTATCGATTAATGAAAAATCGAGTCCGCATTATATTAACCGTTTTGAACCGTTGACGATTTTGTCCGCTTTGGCGGCAGTTACAGACCACATCGGGCTGGTCGCCACATTAACCGCTAGCTACAGCGAGCCGTTCACGGTAGCCAGGCAGTTCGCTTCTCTGGATCATATTAGCCATGGAAGGGCAGGTTGGAATGTCGTCACCTCCTGGCTGTCGGGAAGTGCGGATAATTACAGTAAAACCGAGCATCCTTCTCACGAAACACGGTATCGGCTGGCCAAAGAGCATTTGGAGGTTGTACAGGGCTTGTGGGATTCTTGGGAGGATGACGCGTTCGTTCGCAACAAAGAAACCGGCGAGTTTTTTGATAAAAGCAAGCTGCACACGCTGAATCACAAGGGAGAGTTTTTCTCTGTAAAGGGTCCGCTCAACATTGCCCGCTCGAAGCAAGGACAACCGGTTATTTTCCAGGCGGGAACGTCTGATGACGGAAGAAATTTTGCTGCTCAAAAGGCAGATGCCATTTTTGCAGGACACGAAAATATTGAAGAAGCCAAGGCATACTACAAGGATCTGAAACGTAGAGTCGTTGCTTTTGGACGGTCTGCGGATGATGTTTCGATTTTACCGGGTATCGGTCCTATTGTCGGTCGCACGGAGGAAGAGGCGGAACGCAAATTCCAGCAGAAGCTGAATCTTGTTAACATCGAAGATGCGATTATTTCACTGGGACGCCCCTTTAACGATCACGATTTCTCGGTATATCCACTGGATGAGCCATTTCCGGATTTAGGGGACCTGGGGAACAACAGCCAGCAGGGCGGCTCGCAAAAAATTAAACGAATTGCCAAAGAAGGAAATTTGACGCTGCGTCAGGTTGCGCTAAGGTTGGCAACGCCAAGATCGACCTTTGTCGGGACGCCTGAAAAAGTAGCGGATACGATCCAGCAGTGGATTGAGGAGGAAGCATCTGACGGTTTCATTGTCAGTTCGGCTATTCCCGGCGGCTTGAAGGATTTTGTTGAGTTGGTCGTGCCGATTTTACAGGAACGTGGATTGTACCGCTCCGAATATGATCAGGACACGCTGCGCGGGAATCTGGGACTTGAGGTTCCGGTTAACCGCAATACAAAGGCTAAAGCTGGCATAACGGTTTAACATAGTCGATGTTCATAAAGTCTATCCAACCTGGAGGTTATCTATATGGCGAATCAGAGAAAGTTGAAATTGGGTGCTCAGCTGCATGGAGCAGGCGCCAGCTGGTGGGATTGGAGACATCCCGAAGCGTTCAGCGACGGCAGTATTAATTTTGAATTTTACAAGCAGCAGGCCAAACAGGCGGAAGCGGGCAAATTCGATTTTCTGTTTGTTGCCGATAGTGTCTACATTACGGAAAATTCCAGTCCGCATTACCTGAATCGCTTCGAGCCCTTGACGATCTTATCTGCACTCGCTGCGGTTACGGACAAAATCGGAGTTGTAGGTACCTTAACGGTCAGCTACAGTGAGCCGTTTACGGTAGCTAGGCAGTTTGCTTCGTTGGATCATATCAGCCACGGCCGGGCCGGCTGGAATATTGTAACCTCCTGGCTGGAGGGAAGCGCCAGCAACTACAGTAAAGAGAAGCATCTGGATCATGATGTCCGCTACAGGCTTGCTGAGGAATATTTGGAGGTAGTCAAAGGCTTGTGGGATTCGTGGGAGGATGATGCATTTGTGCGGAATAAGGAAACCGGCGAATTCTTTGATAAAAGCAAGCTGCATACCTTGAATCATAAAGGTGAGTTCTTCTCGGTGAAGGGTCCGCTTAACATATCCAGATCGAAACAGGGCCAACCGCCGATTCTGCAGGCCGGAACCTCGGAGGACGGAAGAAATTTTGCAGCGAAACATGCAGATATCGTATACGCGGGTCATCAATCCTTCGAAGAAACCCAGCAGTATTATAAGGATCTGAAAAAACGTGCGATTGCCTTTGGGAGATTGGCTGATGATATTTCGATTATTCCGAACATACGACCGATTATCGGACGTACCCGGGAGGAAGCAGAGCACAAGTACCAGACCTATGCGAATCTGGTGACGATAGAGAATGCATTAATAGCGCTGGGACGACCGTTTAACGATCATGATTTTTCGGTTTATCCACTCGACGAGCCATTCCCTGATCTGGGAGAACACGGTGCCAACAGCCAGCAGGGCAGCTCTGAACGGATCAAACGAACAGCCAAGGAGCAGAATCTGACGCTGCGCCAGGCCGCGCTGCTGTTCTCGACTCCGAGAGGCGAATTTATCGGAACACCGGAGCAGGTGGCAGATTCGATCCAGAAATGGTTCGAGGAAGGGGCAGCGGATGGTTTTATAGTAGGAACAGGGACAACAGGTGCCTTGAAGGACTTTGTTGAGCTGGTAATACCCATTTTGCAGGAGCGTGGGCTGTTCCGCACGGAATATGAGCATGATACCCTGCGCGGTCATCTGGGCCTGCAGGTTCCTGTGAATCGTTACAGTAAAGTGAGTGTGACCCCATAATCATGATTGCAAGTTTTCTATAAAAACTTTTAGGAGGTACACATATGGCTCATTCAAGAAAAATAAGACTTGGCGCAACGATAACTGGTGTAGGCACTTCCAAGCATGGCTGGAAGCATCCTGATCTGAACGGAGATGAAAGTGTCAGCTTTGCGCATTTCAAGAAAATCGCGCAAAAGGCTGAAGCCGGCAAATTCGATTTCGTGTTTATTGTCGATAGTCCCTATATTACCGAAGGCTCGGCACCGCACTACCTGAATCGGCTTGAACCGCTGACGGTGTTATCGGCGCTTGGCGCGGTGACTTCACAAATCGGGTTGGTGGGTACGCTGACTGCCTCCTTTACAGAGCCATTTACGGTAGCCCGGCAGTTCGCTTCACTGGACCATATCAGTCATGGACGTGCTGGTTGGAACGTGGTTACGACCGGACTGGAGGGCGCAGCCCAAAATTACAGCAAAACCGAGCACTTCGATCATGAGGTTCGCTATAAAAGGGCAGAGGAGCATCTTGAGGTCGTCAGAGGTTTGTGGGATTCATGGGAAGATGACGCTTTTGTGCGCAACAAGGAAACGGGCGAATTTTTTGATAAAAGCAAGCTGCACACCTTGAACCATAACGGCGAGTTCTTCTCAGTCAAGGGCCCGCTTAACATTGCTCGCTCTAAGCAGGGGCAACCGGTTATTTTTCAGGCTGGAGGTTCAAGCACAGGACGGGATTTAGCCGCCAAAAGCGCGGATGCGATTTTTACAAGCCATGAGAATATCGAAGAAGCGAAGGCCTTTTATGCGGATATCAAGCAAAGGGCGGCGGCATTCGGGCGAGCCTCCGAGGAAATTCTTGTATTTCCTGGCATAGGACCGGTTATTGGACGGACGCAGGAGGAAGCAGAAAGCAAGTTTCAGGAAATTGTCGGCCGTGTCAATCTGGAGGATGCGTTGATACAGCTTGGGCGTCCATTTACTTACCACGATTTCACACAGTATCCGCTGGATGAACCCTTCCCGGAGCTTGGCGATCTCGGCAGCAACAGCTACCGCAGCGCAACGGACCGGATTAAACGAATCGCAAAGGAAGAGAAGCTGACACTTCGCCAGACGGCACTGCGGTTCGCAACGCCAAGAAGCAGCTTTGTTGGCACACCGGAGAAGGTAGCTGATACGGTGCAGCGCTGGTTCGAGGAGGGCGCTGCAGACGGCTTTATTATTGGTTCTGCGCTTCCGAGCAGCCTACAGGATTTTGTAGAGCTGGTCGTGCCGATCCTGCAGGAACGGGGACTGTTCCGCGATGACTACGATGGAGACACGCTGCGCAACCATCTCGGTTTGTCATTTCCGGTTAACCGCAACAGTATACAGAAAGTCACTGTTTAGACGATAGTCCATAGGCTAATGCATTTATACCGGAGGGAATTTATGAACAAACAGAAAAAATCGGTACTTCAGCTCACCGCATTTATACTCAGCATGTCTATTCTGATATCGGCCTGCAGCAATTCGGATGCCGGCAAAGGCAGCCAGGCGGCGGCAGAGCCCGGGAAGGTTACACCTGGTGGCGAGCTCGTATGGGCATTGGCAGGAACGGTATCCAATGACAGCCTGGATGCACATAAAGCTGGCTTCGCCCCGACTACACGCGTCATGAGATCTTTGTATGACAGTCTGGTTGTGGAACTGCCCGATCACTCGATCCAACCATGGCTGGCTGAATCGTGGCAAATCTCGGAGGATAAGAAAAGCTATACCTTCAAGCTTCGCAAGGATGTGAAGTTTCACGATGGTACACCGTTTAATGCGGAGGCCGTCAAGTTTAATTTTGATCGCATCAAGGATCCAGCTACAAAAGCGTCGATATCCATTAATGAAATCGGACCTTATGTATCAACCGATGTGATCGATGAGTTTACAGCCAAAATTAATTTCGCTACGCCGTATGCGCCGTTTCTGGTCAATGCCGCCAAAGTCGACCTGGGATTCGTATCCCCTGCAGCCGTTAAAAAAATTGGAGACAAATATCCGCAAAATCCGGTTGGCACCGGACCGTTCAAGCTATCAGTACTTACCCCAAGCTCGCAGGTCGAGCTGGTCAAAAACCCGGATTATAACTGGGGTCCAGCGAACGCCAAACATCAAGGTCCGGCTTATTTGGACAAAATCACCATCAAATATGTGGAAGAAGAGTCGACGCGGGTTAGCGTTCTGCAAAGCAAGCAAGCACAAGCGGCTGACATCATTCCTCCGCAAAATCTGGTTGCCTTGAAAGCTGACAAAAATTTTAACGTCCTGGAAACGGAATTGATTCAAGCGAATCACCAGTTATATTTTAACCAGACGAGGGAGCCGTGGAACAATCTGAAGGTGAGAGAGGCCGTACGCTCGGCACTTGATCTGGATTCTGCCATCAAGACGATTTACCTGGGAACCTCCAAGCAGGCATGGTCTCCTCTGTCGCCCCAAACCTTCGGTTATGATGCGTCGTTGGAGAAATCATGGAAGTATGACCTCAAAAGCGCCAACGAAACGTTGGAATCCTTAGGCTGGATTAAAGGTGCTGATGGCTATCGCGTCAAAGACGGTAAGAAGCTGATCATTGAATTCCTTGATACGCAGGGCAATCGCGAGAAGCGATTGGATTTGCTATCCATCCTGACCCAACAGCTGAAGCTTGCAGGAATCGAGCTCAAGCTGATCTCGCTTCCGTCAGGAACGTATTCGGAGCGCAGTCTGAAGAACGATTATGATTTGCTGGCCGGAAGTCAGTTTTCAGGAGATCCGAATGTGCTGCGGCAGCTGTATTCGACCAAAGGGCCGTCCGGTAAAAATAATTCAACAAGAACGAATGACCCTCAGCTGGAGCAGCTGCTGGAGGATGGTTTGCTGGAAAATGATACGTCCAAACGGATAGACATTTACAAAAAAGTACAGCAGCACATCATTAAAAATGTCTACTCGATCCCAACCTATGTGTTCCAGTATTCTTTTGCAACTGTAAAGGAAGTCCAAGGGATTACCTTTGATTCCCCGGCATGGCCTGTGTTCTATGATGCATGGATTCAAAAATAAATAAGTGAAGGTGAAGCGGATATGGCAGGTTATATTGTAAGAAGGTTACTCGTGTCGATTCCCGTTATTCTGGGAACGTTGACACTGGTTTTCCTGATCATCCACTGGCTTCCGGGAGACCCGGCGGTGATGCTTGCCGGAGACGATGCCGCACCTGACCGTATCGAATTTTTGAGACAGCAGCTGGGACTGGACCGTCCGCTATGGCAGCAGTATTTATCCTATATATGGAGCAGTGTCCAGGGAGATTTCGGAACCTCGTTTGCCAACAGCCAGCCGGTGCTGAACCGGTTGATTGCGCAGATGCCGGCAACGCTGTCGCTGGCTGTGCTGAGCACGCTGTTCGCTGCCGTAATAGGAGTCGTGCTGGGCATCCTGTCTGCTGTATATAAGAATCGTTTCATGGATTATGTGATTCGATTGGTGAGCCTGCTTGGCGTGTCCATGCCCTCATTCTGGGTAGCGATTTTGCTGATATTGATATTTTCGGTGCATTTTCAATTATTGCCTGCTATTGGGAACGGTAGCTTTAAGCAGTTGATTCTTCCGGCGATAGCATTAGGCATTTCAGGTGCAGGGACACTGATTCGTATGGTTCGCAACAGCGTGCTGGAGGTTATCGGCGAACAGTTTGTGCTCACTCTCAGAGCCAAAGGGCTTTCCGAAAGGGTTGTTCTTTACCAGCATGTGCTGCGAAATGCGCTGCTGCCTGCACTGACGATACTCGGTATTATCGTCGGTAATATGCTTTCTGGAGCTGTAGTAACAGAAACCGTCTTTTCCAGGCAAGGCTTAGGTAAAATGGTCGTTGATGCCATCAACCAGAAGGACATACCGGTCATTCAGGCAGCTGTATTGATTACGGCAGTCATTACGATTCTCGTTAATTTGCTGGTTGATATTTCGTATTCCTATGTGGATCCTCGGGTGCGCAAATCGCGCAGTTAACCGGGGGAGTCGGCACAGGAACGGGATACTCTTGGAATCAGAAAATAAGGGAGGAGTTATCACATGCTTATGAACTCGGTTACGACTGAAGCTCTGGCTCCGAATAGAATCAAGCAACAGCCACCGATTTCTTTATACAGGAAGGTTTCGTTCAGCAATCTGCTTCTTGGTTTCTCCATATTCATTCTAGCTGTGCTGGTCATATTCGCGATTGTCCCGCAGTGGGTTGCACCTTATTCGCCTACGGACATGCTAACGGACGAATTATTGAAGGCGCCCAGCCTTTCGCACATACTGGGCACCGATCAATTCGGCAGGGATGTGTGGTCACTGATCGTTTATGGGAGTCGGCAGTCGCTGATGATCGGGGTCATTTCCGTTTTGATCGGCGGTTTGATCGGCACCGCCATAGGACTGGTTGCGGGTTATTTCGGCGGTGTTGTTGATTCGGTATTCATGCGTATCAATGATGTGATGATGACCATTCCGGGTATTTTGTTTGCTATCGTGATTGCGGTCGTGTTGGGTCCGAGTTTTTTTAATGTGATTCTGGCCATCAGTATCGCTTCCATTCCGAATAAAGCCAGAGTCGTGCGAAGCCAGGTGATTACGATTCGTAATAGGCCCTTCATTGATGCTGCACGGTCGATTGGAACGTCTCATATGGAGATCATGTTCCGGCACATCTTACCGAACTGCTTTTCACCTCTGCTCGTTATGATGACGATTGGCGTAGGCAGCTCCATTCTGGTAGGAACGGGCTTAAGCTTTCTGGGGCTGGGCGTCATCAAGGAAATTCCCGATTGGGGCTATATGCTTTCACAAGGAAGAAGCTATATGACAGTAGCCTGGTGGATCGCTACCTTTCCGGGCTTGGCCATTACCATATTAGTCGTTGTCGTCAACATGATCGGAGATGATCTTCGTGACCGGATGGATCCGAAGAAAGGCAGGGCATAACACATGAAACAGCTTCTTGAACTTCATCAGCTCTCGGTCGATTTTCAGACATCCAAAGGGTCGCTGAATGCTATTAACAAGGTGGATCTGCAGATCGGCAGCGGAGAAATTGTTTGCCTTGTCGGAGAATCAGGAAGCGGTAAAACGATTACCTCTTTATCGATTATGCGGCTGATTGATTATGATAACGGGCGAATTTCCGGCGGTAATATTGAGTTTAACGGTCGCAGCCTGGTCGGTCTGTCACAGAAAGAAATCAGTGAGCTTCGTGGCAAAAAAATCGCAATGATTTTTCAGGAGCCAATGACTGCGCTTGACCCTGTATTCAGTATCGGCTTTCAGATTATCGAGGTGATCCTGCGTCATGAGACGATCAGTAAGACTGCGGCTGAGGAGAAAGCGACTCAATTGCTGCGCAGGGTAGGAATTCCGGAGCCGGAAATCCGCATGAAGCAGTATCCCTACGAGCTGTCAGGCGGGATGCGCCAACGCGCTATGATTGCCATGGCTTTAGCCTGCGGACCCGAGCTGTTAATTGCCGATGAACCGACAACCGCTCTGGATGTAACCATTCAGGCGCAAATTCTGAATTTGCTGCGCGAGCTGAAGGACGAATTCAATATGTCCATCCTGCTGATCACCCATGACCTTGGTATTGCCGCCGAAATGGCGGACCGGATTGTGGTCATGTATGCCGGGAAGGTAGTGGAGCAGGCTGCCGTTCACCAGTTGTTCGAAAGTCCGTCCCATCCGTATACGCAGGGACTGCTGCAGTCGATTGTCGCTATGGATAACGACCGGAATACACGACTGTATACGATTCGCGGATCGATTCCGAGCTTGTCCGATCTGCCAGCAGGCTGCCGCTTTCACCCCCGCTGCCCCTACGCAACGGATCGCTGCCTCGCGGAGGAGCCGCCGCTTTTGAAGGTTAACGGTCGTGAGGTTGCCTGCTGGCATGCCGAAAGATTGGATAACATGGCGGCTGAGGTTTTTTGGGGATCAACCGTTAAGGGTGAGCTTGCCATAGGCAGAGATCGGAATGCCGCTGCGCTTGCAGCTTCCGGAGAGCATACCCCAGCACTGCTGGAGGTCAAACAGATCAAGAAATATTTTCCTATTAACGGGGGAATGTTTCAGCGGGACCGTGGAGCGATCCGTGCTGTGGATGACGTTTCCTTTCAAATTAATAAAGGAGAGACATTTGGACTTGTCGGTGAGTCCGGCTGCGGCAAAACGACGCTGGGCCGGGTTTTGATTCAGCTGGAAAAGGCGACTGGCGGCAGCGTGCTGTTTCAGGGCAAGGATCTGGTTGGCCTGAGAGGCAAGGAGTTAAAGCAAACACGGCGTGATATGCAGGTGGTGTTCCAGGACCCTTTCGGATCAATCAATCCACGCTGGAAGGTCGGTGATATTATCGGCGAACCCCTGTGGGTGCACGATTCGTTAAAGGGCGCAGCCAAGAGGGAGAAGGTTGAGGAAGTGATGCAGCTCGTGGGCCTAAGCCCAAGCTGGTATGACCGGCATCCGCATGAATTTTCCGGCGGGCAGCGTCAGCGAATCGGCATAGCCAGAGCCATTGCGCTCAACCCGAAATTTATTTTGGCGGACGAAGCGGTTTCTGCGCTCGATGTTTCGGTTCAATCCCAGGTGATCAATCTGATGCAGGAGCTGCAGGGGCGACTGAATCTGACCTACTTGTTCATTGCACACGGACTTAATATCGTTCGTCATATTTCCGATCGTATCGGGGTGATGTATCTTGGCAAGCTTGTCGAGATTGCGCCTACGGACGAGTTATTCAAGCAGCCCGCCCATCATTACACGAAAGCACTGCTGTCTGCTATACCGATCGCAGACCCCAACCGCACAAGAGTATTTGTGCCGCTTGAGGGTGAGATGCCTTCTCCAGCGAACCCGCCTTCCGGCTGCCGGTTTCATACCCGCTGCCCGGCTGCTACAGCGCGCTGCAAAGAGTTGGTGCCCGAGCTGAGGACGGTCGGACAGGGGCATTGGGCAGCCTGCCATTATCCGGTGTAGACCCTTCAGTACGGTACGTAAGCTATTCAACAGATCGCAGCAAGGAAGGGGTAGAGGATGACCTCCCGATTATTATCTATACAAGCTGCCATTAATTTGGTAAAAAATGGTAGTTTACTGGCTATAAGCGGCAATATGGAAATGTCTCCAATGGCGCTGATCCGCGAGCTCATTCGTGTTGGCAGGCACGACCTGTCCGTGATCTGCGTTGGTGCGGCAGCAATTAATGCCGATTTGCTGATCGGAGCGGGTGTCGCACGAAGCCTCGAATTTTCACAGGTTTCGCTGGGGGAATTCGGCTTCGCACCGCATTTTCGCCGCCGATTCGAGGACGGCTCCCTGTCAGGCTTCGAGCACGCCTGCCCCTCGCTCGCTTCGGCTGTACAGGCGGGGGCGATGGGCATTCCTTTTATCCCTGTAAGGGGATTGATCGGAACGGATTATATGCGTATTCGACCTGATTTCCATATCATAAGCAATCCTTATGACGAGCAGGAGCAGATCGCTATTGTTCCTGCGATCCGTCCGGATACGGCAATGTTTCACGCCTATCTAGCGGATACGGAAGGGAATGTTATCGCCCATCCTTCGCAAAATAGCCGAATATTATCCCAGGCGTCTGGGCAGACGATTGTTTCCGTTGAAGAGATCGTATCGCCAGAGGAGCTGCGCCGTGCCGAAGGTTCGATAATTCCATCGGCATTTATAACGGCGATTGTGCATGCCCCATATGGGGCATACCCCACCAGCTGCCCTGGCAGGTATGAGATTGATAATGAGCATGTACGAACATATGTGGAAGCGTCTCGTTCGGAAGCTGGCTTTGCCGAATATGTGAAGCGTTACATATTCTATCCACACCATCATGACGATGATCGTAATGCCGTATCCCTTCGGGAGGTAAGCCGATGAATGCACGCTGCTACACGCAGGATGAACTATTGATTTGTACACTGGCCCGTGAATTAAAGGATCACGAGACGGTCGGTGTCGGGAATAACTCGCCTGTACCAGCCGCTGCTGCTTTACTGGCCCAAGCGCTCCATGCCCCCAATGCGACAGTTTACATTCTCGGCCAGCCGGATTGGCCCTTCGAGGGCACACACGAATTTTTCAATTTGATGCAGCGCGGTGGGATCGATGTATTTTTTTTGAGCGGCGCACAAATTGATTCCTATGGCAATATCAATCTCCATGTCATTGGGAATTACAGCGCTCCGAAGGTTCGACTGCCTGGAGGTGCCGGATCAGCGGTTGTTTATTTTATGTGCAAGCGCATATTCCTGTTCAAAACCGATCATAACGTCAAGGGATTTCCTGAAAAGCTGGATTTTGTCACTTCGTCTGCAAGCTCGGAGCCTTATGTCAATCGGAACAGTCAATTGGAGGGTGTGTTCACTCCACTTGGTATTATGAGGCCATCAACCCAAGAGGGCGGGAGATTGAAGCTTTCCCATACGGCACCGGGTATCGAGCCCCTTCATGTTCAGACGCAAACCGGATTTGAGCTTGGAATCACTAGCGTGCCGATACCGCAAACAGTTGAGCCATCTGCAAAAGAGCTTCAACTGCTGCGAGGGGCCGTAAATTTGCAGCTGAAGCGGATTTACCCTGAATTTGCGCGAAATACGTTGGGCACCGTTGAAGCTTAACCAACGATAACAGCAAACAAAATGATTATTATGGAGGATGGATCATGAGCAGCGTCTATGATTGGAAGCAGTTAGAGCAGGAGATCGGCAGTGTGCTGGAGTCCAACAAGGATTATCGCGGTATTATCGAGGGGGTCCGTCCTTTACTGCAAAAGCTGTTGACCCATGAAGAACTGATTCCGGCAGCTTACCAAGAGCCTTTGCTGAATAAGTATGCCCAGTATTTACTGTACAAGCCGGACAACGAAGCGTTCTCCGTGATTGCCTTCATCTGGGGGGCGGGTCAGACGGCTCCGGTTCATGACCATCTGGTCTGGGGTCTGGTAGGCTTGTACCGCGGATCGGTAATCGAAAAAAGATTTAAGCGTGAGGATCATGGTGTCTCAGCTGAGCCCCGTTATTCGATTCGCGAGGTTTCCGAGGTGAAAGCGGACAAAGGGGATATCACATTCGTGTATCCGCCGGATTATGATATACATGGTGTTTCCAACCCTTTTGATGATATTGCGATTACGGTTCACATTTATGGAACAGATATAGGAAAGCAGGAGCGCCATATTCATGATGTGCAAACCGGTACTTACCGGGATGTCGTCACCAAACATGACAATCCGGTTCCGATCTACAGCTGAATCTAAATACGACAAAGGGGTGACTTACATGCCGCAGCTAACGAAAGGACCTCTTTCGGGCATTAAAGTATTGGAATTTGGGCAGATTGCGGCAGGGCCTTTTGCCGGTATGTTATTTGCCGATTTGGGCGCGGATGTTGTTAAAGTGGAACGACCAGATATCGGAGACAGTATGAGGGAATGGCCGCCTTTTTTTGAAAATGACGATGGCGAAGCATACAGCTCTAATTTTAGCTCTCTGAATCGCAATAAACGTAGTATCGTGATCGATTTTAAATCGCCGGAGCAGCTGTCAAATCTTCGGAAGCTGTGTGCCAAAGCGGACGTGATCGTTGAAAATTTCCGTCCTGGTGTATTGGGCAAATTCGGTCTGGATTATAAATCTTTGTCACAGTCCAATCCCAGGCTGGTGTACTGTTCCATCTCCGGCTACGGACAGGAGGGGGCTTACTCACAAAAGGGGGCTTTCGACGTGACGATCCAGGCGATCAGCGGCCTGATGAGTGTGACAGGCGAGGAACATGGGGAACCAGTGAAATGCGGCGTACCCGTGGCTGACTTTGCCGCAGGTTTGTACAGCGCCTACTCGGTTGTTGCTGCGATACTGCAGGCGGAGCGCAGCGGGCAGGGCGCCTACATCGATTGCTCGATGCTGGCAAGCGTCCTCGGTATATCCGCTCTGCAGACGAGCGAATATTATGGAAACCAGGTGGCGCCTGCACGTCTGGGCAGCGCACATCCCCGCAACGCACCTTATCAGGGCTATCAAGGCAGCGACAAGCCTTTTGTCATTGCTGCCGGTAACGATAAGCTGTGGCGGGAGGTATGCGAGGCGACAGCTTTGTCGGCGCTCGCCGATGACCCGAGGTTCATCACTCAAGCCATGCGAGCCCGTAACCAAAAAGAGCTTGCAGCGATCCTGCAGCCGGTTTTCAGTACCCAAACGGCGGAAGCGTGGCTGCAGGAGTTTGACCGCAGAGGCGTACCCTGCGCTCCAATCAATAATTTTGCCGATATCTTGAACGACAAGGCTGTTGCCGATTCAGGTCTGCTGCATGAGCTTCAGCTGCCCAATAACACGACGACCATGACGGTTGGTTATCCGATCAAGCTGTCGGGCTATCAATTTCAGATTTACCACAAACCTCCTCTTAAGGGAGAGCATAATCACCAATTATTCGAAGAGTGGGGAGTATAACGATGAGCGAGATTACTTTACGTTCTATTCATGATTTCCGGGCAACCTATGCCTTGATTCAACAAGCGATTGAAGGCTTGTCTGAAGGTCAGCTGGTGTGGAAGCCGGCAGTGGACAAGTGGAGCATCAAGGAAGTAGCAGCTCATCTCGTGGACGCGAGTCTGGTGCATTCCATACGCATACGCAAGATCGTGGCCGAAGGCTCCGCACAGCTGCCACCGTTTCTGCTCTATGATCAGGATGCGTGGGTGGCCGATTCCAGAGCCAATGAAACCTCCATTGCAGAAATATTAAGCGCTTTTCAAGCGATTTTACATTATAATGCGTTGTTTTATGAGCGATTGACGGAGGCAGACTGGAGTAAAAAAGGATTGAACGGTGAAAAGGAAGTTACAATCTCGGATTTGTTTCAAGGCTTCATTAACCATGTGAATATACATGTAAGACAAATCGACAGGAACAAAGCGGCGTGGTCCGCGAAATAATTCATACCCCGGATTTCAGCAGTCATAGCGAATAACCCTTCAACGTCACGATTAGAGTAGGAGGGTTATTTGTTTATTTGCATCTGGCTTATATTTGGTTGTAATGATTCATGATCGAGTTGATTTTGCCTAACTCCCGTTCCATATTTGCGAGCTGTTCCTGAGGAATGGCAGTGAAAATATGCTCCCCCCGCGCCGTGAACTGCTCTCTGATTTCTGTCAGCTGACGGATACCTTGTTCGGTCAGGCGCACATTAATAATACGCCGATCCTCCAAGGAACGAATACGCTCAATCCATCCTTGTGATTCCAGCTTGTCAACTAAACTGGTAGCTGCACCAACGGTAATGGACAAAAAACCGGCAATATCGTTCATTTTTAATGATGGTACATGCTCCAGTTTGAAAATAAGGCAAACGGAGGAATAAGAAATACCGCTCTCAATACTCATAAGCTGAATCATTTGCTTAACTTGACGATTTAATTCCATTAAAGACTTCCATAGAGACGATACAGTCGTTGCCTCGATGACTGTTTCCTTGCTGTTGTCGGAAATTGTGCTCATCAGACTCCCCCTTACTTCCAGTTTAGTAACTGTTATATTTACTATAATAGCACAAACCTGAGCTAAATATATCATTTGGCCCTGTGAGATGGGTGTTTGTTGAGCTGTGCAAGGTTAAGTAAACGACAGCCAAGGGCGATCCTGATGCCAGCGAACATCAACAGACGTTTCAAAAAATGTGGATAGATTTGCTCCTGTTACTACATCACGTGTTTTGCCCTGCATAAAAGCTTCTCCGCGGCGAATCAATAAGCTATGACTGAAAAGAGGCAATATTTCTTCCGTATGATGTGTGACATAGAGGAGATGAGGGGCATTAGGCTGCGCAGCCAGCTCTGTGATACTCGTAAGCAGCATCTCTCTTGATATGAAGTCCAGTCCGTTGCAAGCCTCGTCCAAAATCAATAAAGCAGGCGTGGCCATTAACGCTCTGGCTATGAGCAGCTTTTGCTTTTCACCTTGCGAGCAGGTTTGATAAGTCCGGTCTACCAGATGGCTACAACCCAACCGTTTCATCAAGCTTAAAGCCTGCTCGTAATCCTCCTCTGTCGGCTTTTCATATAAACCGATGGAGGCGTACTTACCGCTGATTACGACATATTGTGTACGATCCGAACCATACAGCTTCTCTTGCAAGGAAGAGCTAACCCAGCCGATCGTTTTGCGAAGCTCGCGGACATCCACTTCACCAAATTGATGCCCCAATACTTGAATACTTCCTGAGGTTGGCCACATATAACCATTTAAGAGATTAAGCAGCGTAGTTTTACCGGAGCCGTTCAAACCAAGTATAGCCCAATTCTCGCCTTGATTGACCTGCCAGTTGATACAATTAAGCACAGTCTTCTGATCTCTTCGATAGCTAACCTCGTTCATATCAATGATGGTATTCATAAGCTGATAGTCCCTCCCGCATAACCGTTATTCGAAAAATTATATCTCAGGTTTTATCTCTATTACAAGTAATATTACTAGGTATAGGACTTGGTCCTACAATTTTTTGGTATAAGCAGGAATTAAGGAGGATTATGTCGAATTCAAATTTTTGAAGCATCAGCAGAGCTAAGGGGGAGTTTGAGTGAAGTATTCAATTAGTCAGTCTGTGAAAATTGTTGATATGAACGATGAAATTATGGCAGAGGTACTGTTTGACCATGGTGATTTTGAGCTGTCCGCGCTCGCTGTAGGCTCTTCCGTTATAACGAATGAATTGGGATTAAGACAGTTTGATGTTGTCTATGATAGAAGAGAGGGCAAGAAACAGCGCATTCGCATTGTTGATATTGAAATTGATTTGATCACTCAACCTGCCACGACACGCGTGTATCTCGAACCCAGAACATTAATTATTGGCCAGCATGATGTTGGCGAGGTGTAAATCTATTACTACGTGGAGGCTCATGGAATGAATGCTCGTTTTGTGATCATTGGCTGTATTTGCGCCTTTTTGTCTGTTTTATTTGGTGCTTTTGGTGCACATTCACTGAAGGATGCATTACCTCCAAACATGCTTGCTAATTTTCAGACGGGTGTCCAATACCAGATGTACCATGGGCTTGGACTAATCCTTATTGGCTTCGCATCCGCCTACCTACCGAATAGCAGCAGTCTGAATAAAGCAGGCTGGTCGATGTTGATCGGCATAGTCTTATTTTCGGGAAGCCTGTACGTGCTCAGCATGACAGGAGTCACGATGCTTGGCGCGATTACGCCGTTCGGTGGGGTAGCCTTTTTATTGGGATGGTTATTATTTATTAACGCAGCAAGAAAAAACATCAAGAAATAGGTTGAGCTTGGGGTACTATCGGTAATATTCTGCAGAAGGGGGGTCTATGATGATTAAGGCTGCCGGCTCCAGTACGGTTCCCGCAAAGCTTTACGTAATATTCGCTTCCAATTTTCTGTTTGCCTTGGCAGTGGCTTTGCGGTTCCCCTACCCTCTTGTTGTGGGATTCAGTGCAATTACATTCGTTTATCTTGGTCTTTTGATATATCGCCCCGGATGGTTTGTCAGCAGCAAGCAGGTCAAAAATTGTGCTGTGCATGATTCGATGGAAAGCTGGCTAAAGGAAAATCAACCTGTATTTGAATCTTTGTTCGAGCACAATCCTAACATTGTATTTTTGATGGATCGCGATGGTGTGATCATCAAAGCAAACGGGAATACGGAACAAATTTTGGGTTATTTGAAAGAAGATATGAACAATCGTTCCTTTCACTCGTTGCTCTCCGAGGAAACCGTCCAACACTCCTTGCAGGCTGTTCAAGACGCTTGCGAGGGCACTCCGCAAACTTTTAAAACGGCCGTACAGCATAAGGATGGCTATCGGGTTGATCTGGATGCTACGGCTGCCCCCATTAAGCAAGGTCTGGATGTTACTGGCATCATCGTCATTGGTCAGGATATTACCGCTAACAAGCGGACAGAAGAACGAATTCGCCATATGGCTTATTATGACGATATGACGGGACTTCCCAACCGCAGCCTGTTTGTCAACCAATTGAATGATGTGATTTCCAGTGCGTATCCGCATCATGGATTTCTGGCTGTATTCTTAATAGACATCGACCGCTTTAAGGTGGTTAACGATTGCTTTGGCCATGATTATGGGGATATGCTGCTGCTGCAGCTTGCGGAGAGGTTCAGTCGCTGTATTACACCAGATGACTTTTTGGCACGTACCCAGGGTGATGAGTTTGCATTATTTTTCACAGGGCGCTCTGATACGGTTTCAGTGACGGAGCTTGCTGAGCAGGTGATGGCGGTTCTGGAGGAGCCCTTTACATTAGATGCGTTCCAATTACATATTACGGCAAGTATCGGTATTGCTCTGTTATCGGATGAAGAGCTGGATGCAGAGACTTTGATCAAATACGCAGACATTGCTTTAACTCATGCCAAGAATAAGGGCAAGCAGACCTATCAAGTCTTTAATACAGAAATGAAATCCGATTCCTTACAGCGGCTAACCCTTGAAAATGACCTGCGGCGGGCATTAAGTCATAACGAGCTGATGCTGTATTACCAACCGCAAATGGATATTGAAACGGGTGACATTGTCGGATTTGAAGCCCTAATTCGGTGGCTTCATCCCGTCAGAGGGCTCGTACCCCCTAATGAGTTTATACCTTATGCCGAAGAGAGCGGTTTAATCGTACCGATTGGTGAATGGGTGATGCAGGAGGCATGCCGCCAAAATAAGCAGTGGCAGGACGAAGGATTTCTGTTTGTACCTGTGTCTGTGAATCTATCAACCCGGCAGTTTCTCCAGCATAACCTGCGTGATCAAGTATCGGAGGTTTTACAACGGACCGGATTGGCTGCTTCTTACCTGGAGCTGGAAATTACCGAAAGCAGTACGATGGATGTTGACTTTGCGATTGGTGTATTGCTGGAGCTGAAGGCTTTGGGTGTGAAAATCAGTATCGATGATTTTGGTACCGGCTATAGCTCATTATCCTATTTGAAAAGATTCCCGATCGATAAGCTGAAGATCGACCAATCATTTGTACGTGACATCATGACCGATCCCAATGATGCAGCTATTGTTGCTTCCATTATTTCAATGACGCGGCATATGAACCTGAGGGTGATCGCCGAAGGGGTTGAAACGGAGGATCAGTTGGTTTTTCTGCGCAACAACCATTGTAATGAAATACAGGGCTATTGGTTCAGTCCTCCCGTCAGCACGTTTAAGGTGGAGGAGCTGATGCTGCGTATTAAACAAGTAGCCGCCCATCAGGATGAGGAATCAGGGGAATAAAAAAAGCCTTTAACGTTGGAGTTTCGTATCCCCGTTAAAGGCTTTTCTTATGAGCTTACTGCGAAATCATCAATTTCATTGATTTTGAACAGATAGACTTGCTTCTCGTCAACATGATACACGGAGACCATGCCACCGGGCGCATCCACATTTAGAATACGACAGGGCAGGCTCAGCTTGATGCCTTTGGCTTTGACAATGGTGAGACGAACCAGAGAATTGCGTTCCTTAAAGCCCTGAAATTGATCCCAGATGGCTTGATGCGGATCTTCCAGCTTGATGGGGCTGGCGGCGCTATCCTTCTTCATGGTGGGGGCGGCTGCAGCTTTATCCAAAGGCTTGGTTGTTTTAGCTTTATCTGGTTTTTCCTCGGAATTGGTGTCTGCTTGTTGCTTGCTAATCGTTTCCCGCATGATGACCTCAATGGTTTTACCTAAATGAATGCCCTCTTTGACCAAATAATCTTGAACTTCGGATGTATTTAACAAGTGGAGTAGCTTTTCCAGAGCATGGCCATTGGATTCGCTTTCAATCAGGATATCTACATTGAATAGAAATCTGCGTTTGTCTATATGATTCTGCTTAATATCCATGCGGACTCCTCCATTTGAACGATGCCTAACCTAACTATATCACTTTTTCTAGTACAAAAGTAGCCCATACTTTTACGAGTTCATGACCAAACCACTATGTATTTTTCCGAATAGCCCATAACTTTCATTAGCCCTGTACATATACTGGAGTGTAAGTTTGATAAAGGAGGTGCGTATATGATCCAGATGCATCCTGTTGAAATAGACGGTTTCACGGCCTTGGCGATTGAGGTTAAGCTGCCCAAAACGACGCTGATTGTAGTGACAACTGACCGTGGATATATTATGTGTGGAGCCCTGGATGTCGGACTGCTGAACGAAAGATTGAAGGATCGCCACATTCTTGCAGCGAGAGCAACGGGAGTCAAGACGATCGAGGAATTGCTGGAGGCTCCACTGGAATCCGTCACCTATGAGGCAGAACGCTTGGGTATTGTACCGGGAATGAAGGGTAAGGATGCGATTGGATTAATGCGTTAAATGAATCGGAAGCAGAGTAGGTACAAACGAAAAAAGCCTGATTTCTCAAGCTTTCTTCATAATAATGTGTGTGAAATCTCACGGAATCCGGCAGCTGCAATTTCAATTCAATTCTGATGCGATATCGTTCCCGTATTCCTCAAACCTCGATGACAACCATCTGATGACATTCCAGCTTCGGCACAGTATAGGATACATCAGTCCCCGCTTCACTCACCGCAAATGGCAGTGGCTCCATTTGCGGTGCCAGGTAAACCTGCTTAGCTCTCTTTCCAAGCTTCACCGTCACCTTGGTATCGTATATAGGCACAATGTCCTCAATAACCTCTACACCATTGCCGCGCTTGACGGGAGAGGCATACAGGATATGATTAATGTAGCGATGCTGGGCCGGCTGCTCCATCAAGGTTACGATACCCTGCGCAGGAAGATTGGTACTTAAGGTTTTATCCGGGAGCAGACGGTTCAGCGCAAATAGTACGCATTCCTTCAAAGCGAGACTGCCTTTAGTCGCATAATCGCTGAATACGTTCCAGGCCAAATAAATCCCGTTCGTGCTCTCGACCATACCAGGGCCGTCGTGCTGCTGGGCGCTTGGTGTATGCTGATGGGAGCAGAAGGTAAACACTTCCCGGTTAAAATAAGGATTTTCCCGTCTGCCGAGCTCTTGTCCGTCGGTTAAACTTACGCGTTGTCCATCTGCGTAGAAGACAAAAGCGGCATTCGAGAGGTTAGTCAGTTCAAAGCTCGGGCGGAAATAATCGGGTTTATACGAATTGAGTCCTTCCCAGGCGACACCCAGATCTATGGCAAATGCATCTCCCGCTTCGTTCAGTCCAGAACGTCCGGTAGCCAGAATTTTGCCGCCTTGCGCCAAGTAAGCATTCAGCTTAGCCTGCAGCTCGGGACTGACCAAGATGTCGTCAGGAAGAATCAGTACTTTATAACGTGTATAATCACTGTCCAAATCGACAACATCGAACAAAATCTTTCCTTCGAGCAGCATACGTATGGCTCCGGCATCTGCTGATCCAGAACGATCCTCACGTTTTTCTTCCTTGAACGCACCGATAGCTTCAACAGACAGCAGAGCAGCGTCGGCAATCGCCTGGACATCGCTGCACCAGGCTTCTTTATGCTCAACTTCACGATAGGCCGCACCAATTAAGGCATAGGTAGCCGGATCCATCAGCCCTTCCGGATGAAGCTGATCGCCGATTGAGCAGCGTGCGCCGTTAGCAATACTGAGGGCGGTTTCATAACGAAGTGCGTTGGGATGTTTATACCCGCCGAACTCACCCCAGGTTGTGTGGAATTTTCCGGTCATACCGAGATAATCCATGCCAAGACCCTGAGCGTAACGCGCGGAAAGCGGGAAATGATCGTAGCCCCAGCCCCCGGTCGGCAGCGATTCCAGCTCCAAATGTGTGTTCATGGCGGACAAGTCTCTGCGTCCACGACGAATGTGGCCTCCATTGTGGAAAACAGGCAAACCAGGCTTGATGGCGTCAATCGCTTCACGAATACGTTGGGTATAATTGGCATAGACGCGCTCCCCTAAGGCAACAACCGCCGCGGTGTCTCGCGGATCCTGACCCTCGCTGCGCAGTGTACTGACACAATTGTGGCAGTAGCATTTACGAACGCCAACAATATCGAGGAAGATACCGTCCCCCTCATACTTGCGGACAACCTCCTCTACTTGGCGTACGAGTATGTCCAGATAAGGAGAATTCAGACAAAATTGGTGATAACCCGGCTTCATGAAGCCATCCAGCCAATTGGTGTTGTCGTTAATATCCCGGATCAACCATTCCGGATGGCGGCGTGCCAGCTTCTCATCCAGTCCTGCCGATACATAAATAGGGGTTTTGACATCAATCTCATGGGCTGCTTCAATCATGGCACCTAACAGATCAAAGTCCAGATGGGGGTGCCTTTCATTATCCTCGGTAGGATGATAGGCCCAGCCATGATGACATTTGGAAAAAATCGTTATGGAATCCACATGTCCTTGGATCAGCATGTCCTGAAATTGCTGCTTGGAAAATTGCTTGCCGATATTGGGAATCGCCTCTGAGGTGTGAAAATCCAAATGTACCTGACGAAAACGCATAAATGACACTCTCCTTCAAGGGTAAATGATGGTGATACGGATACAATGAAGACTACCTTACCACTATAAAGCCGGCCGGGAGAAGGGAATAGGCGAGCTAGCGACTTTTTATAGCACATTTTCGACTGGAATCGTTTGTGAATGAGTTTTTTTTGCGTTACACTGAATGTACAAAGACCTGACAGGTTGGAACATTAGGTTACGCTTACGATCCAAGCTTTGCTACGCAAAAGTCTAAGGAGTGTCGAGATGGATATCCTCCAGTTACCTATTCCGCCGCTTCCGCAGTTTCTAACCATTGGCCACTCGGTTTGGAAGCCGGGTATGCAGCATTTTGAGCGATGCTTTGAGGTTTACGACATGTTGATTGTATGCTCTGGGACCTTATACATGATGGAGGATAGCATACCGTATGAGATTCAGAGCGGGGAAATGCTGCTGATGGAGCCGGGCCGGACACATTGCGGGTATATGCCATGCACGGAGGATACCTCAATTTACTGGGTTCATTTCAAGCACGAGCGTCCAGTGGCAAGAATGGCCGAGAAACAAATACCTTGGTCAACCCTGGTAAGCAGGGGAACCGATAGTGACCTGATACCCTCAGAGCAATCATTGTTTCTACCCAAATATGGAAAGATCGATATCCGGCCGCTCCTGCCAACGCTCGAAGATATGCTGCGTTTGCGCAGCAGTCTCACCTTAGAGCATGCCGTTGATGTGCAGGTAGCCTTGGGCAGGCTGCTGTCCCTGGTACAGGCAGGCTTGAGAGCGAACCGCCGCTCGACAAGATCTCATGTCATTGCCGAGCAGTTTAAGCTGTATATACGGGAGCATAGCAACGAGCCGTTCGAGGCACAGCGGGTTGCGGATCAGCTTCATTTTGACTTTGATTATGCTGCCCGCTGTCTGAAGCAGCATACCGGCATGAGTCCGCTTCAATATCATCATTTGATGAGGATGGAAGAGGCCAAGCGGCTGCTTGTTCACAGTAGCTTGCCAGTTCAGGAAATAGCAGCACAGGTAGGTATTCATGATTACAACTACTTCATCCGTTTGTTCCGTAAGACAGTCGGGATAACCCCTGGATTATTTCGTAAATCCTCGCAAAGCTACATATAGTCCATGAATCATATGTTCGAATATCGTTTTATATAGCACATTACCGTTGATCATGATGATATGTGGAATCGTTAAGGCTACAGGATATACTTTTAGCAGGAAGTTTGTTACTTTTAATAATGATTTCAACGACTACAGACATTTTGTATAAAGAAAAGAGGCGTCGGGGTTGGACATTCAAAAAATATCTTCACGTAAAATATATGAAGTCATAGCGGACCAGATCAAGGAGCAAATTATTAGCGGTCAGTTGAAGCCGGGAGAGAAGCTCCCTTCTGCCAAGGAGCTGTCGGAAAGATTTCAGGTAGGCAGATCTACACTCCGTGAAGCGTTAAGCGCATTAAAGGCTATGGGACTTGTTGAAATTCACCAAGGTGAAGGCAGCTACGTGCGAAGCATCGAATCGCAGGATGTAGATTTGCCTGTATTTGATGCGCTGCTGATGAATCGGGAGACGGTTATTGAGCTGATTGAAGCGCGCAAGGCGCTGGAAATTTCCAATGCCGCATTGGCCGCGGAGAAACGGAATGCAGAGGATATCGCCAAATTGGAAGAAATCATCCGCAATATGGAGAATTTCCTTGGTAATGAGCAGGAGGGAGAGCGTTCTGACCTGTTGTTTCATTTGACATTGGCGCAAGCGGCGCACAATTCCATCATGGCACGGATGATCGATTCGATATCTACACAAATGCAGACGGCCATCAGAGAAACGAGACGTCTGCAGATGTATGCCAACAAAACCGTATCGAAGCAGCTATGGGAGGAGCATAAAGCGATATTTGAAGCGATTCGTGATCAGGAGCCTGCTGCTGCCCAAGAAGCGATGCGCAAGCATCTGTTCCATGTCGAACAGGTTTTACTAAAATTTTTAAAAAAATAAGGGCTTGTTTTGCCATATATTGAAGGCAATATTCATATACATAGGATCATAGAGCAATTAAATGAAATTGGCAGGTAATGGGGAGCTGAGTTAAAAATTCAGGCTTTTAGCCCACAAAACAGAATTATCTGAATATTTACAATAATCTAATAATATATTAATATGAACTTAACAAAAGAACAGCAACACTACATGAAGCACCGAAAAGCACTATATCAAACCACTAAATTTCCATCCTTACATTCGTTTACAAGTTTCGGTACGGAGGTTAAAACCTCTTGTTACTGAAAGTAAATCATAGAAGATGATATTGTAAAGAAACTGCATGGAGAGGGGATAGTCCAATGACGTAGGTAAGCGAAGCATGCTTAATCTGAAACCATCCGAGCATGCGGGGACCCAGTGACATAACGAATTACTATCCAATGGCCAATCGAATGGTTACGAGCTTAATCAAAGTCATTAACAAGTTTCAGTTCAGGGTGAAGGAAGTTAACCTTGATGCTGAAAGTAAAATAAAAGCAAAGGATCTGAAGGGAAAGGGGATAGTCCAATGACGTAGGTAAGCGAAGCATGCTCATTTCCGAAGCATTCAGAGCATGTGGGGACCTCAACCTGAAACCGAGTGACCGATTACGAGCAACATCGTAACAAAAATTTAAAACCTTAATAAATTTGATCTGATGATGTTCATTCTGAAGATGTTCTGATGATGTAAGGTAAATGAATGGAGCTTAAGAAAAAAGTGAATAGAAATACCTCATAAAGGTCCCTGTTTATTGGAAAATAGACAGGGGCGTTTATTATTTATGCATGGATAATCGATTACATAGAGCACTCTTACACGGGCGCCGCTGCTCGGCAGTGGTTTTTTGTTTGCTGTTTTTTTATAACATAAGCGTACTATGTCAAATTAATTTTTCAGACATTTGGGTAACTCAAACAC